>CAYWTD010000015.1:0-14821 GCA_964461185.1 uncultured Candidatus Saccharibacteria bacterium
AAGTTTTTTCTGCAAGTCAGACGGGGGTTCCGCTCCCATGTGTTTATAACCAAGTTCTGTCACAACACGGCCACGTTGAGTTCTTTCTATAAAACCCAATTGAATTAGATAAGGTTCGTTGAATTCCTCGATTGTTCCGGACTCTTCTGACAATGCCGTCGCCAAAGTGTTTAAACCAACAGGACCGCCGTTGAATTTTTTTATAAGCGCGTCAAGAATTTTTTGATCGGCATGAGTTAAACCAACTTCGTCTATTTGTAACATGCCGAGAGTTTTGTCGACAGTGTCTTTATTTAAATCTAAATTATGAACTTGAGCATAATCGCGGCATCTCTTTAATAAATAATTTGCAGTTCGAGGAGTTTGTCGACTTCTCTTTGAAATTTCGCAACCGGCGTCTTTGTCCATTTTTATTCCAAGAATTTTTGCCGAGCGTTCAAGTATTTTTTCTATTTCTGATTCAGAATAAAATTCCAACCGATAAATTCCACCAGAAAAACGTGATCTAAGCGGAGAAGAGAGCATCGAAATTCTGGTTGTGGCTGCAATTAATGTAAAAGGCGGAAGTTCAAGTTGAATAGTTCTGGCTGATGGGCCTTTACCGATAATAATATCCAAACTTCCTGATTCCATGGCCGGATAAAGGACCTCTTCGATGGCTTTATTTAGCCTGTGGACCTCGTCTATAAACAGGATATCCCCAGGATTCAAGTTCGTTAAAATTGATGCAATGTCGCCAACTTTTTCTATTGATGGCCCAGAAGTTATCTTGATTTGAGAGTTCGTGTGATGGGCAATAAGGTGTGCGAGCGTTGTTTTTCCTAGTCCTGGCGGCCCATAGAACAATAAATGCTCTGGCGGGTTTGATCGTTGTTTGGCAGCTTTTAAGAGAATATTAAGGTTATTTTTGATGTTTTCTTGACCGATATACTCATCCCAAGTCTTTGGTCGCAGCTCTTGATCTAAAAAGCTATCCACTTTATTATTACTGGCCGTGTCGTTTTGTTTTGGGGTGGTACTTGACATAATATCTGTATATGTTATTATACCTGTATAAAGTTTTTTACACAAGGTCTAGACTTCTCGGGTCAAAGACATAAATCTCTAAGCAAAGGGGGCGATCCCATTGGTGTTTAGTCGAGGACGTTATTGGTGGTAACTTACGTTACTTAACTGATACTATCCTTAGATAATTACCTGCCTTTAGGTCTCAGTATTTAAAGGTTTTGCTTAGAGGTTTATATCTTGGAACTTTCCGGAAATCTGTACTCTATAAAGTATATTAGTTATATCTCGTTTAAATTCAACTAGCCAAATTGTTTTTTTTGTTTCCTACTTATTTTTAACTTATTTAAAAATAAATCCAGATTATTTTTGATCAAAAAATCCCACGACTCTTTCAACTTCATCAATTGTTGTAATTCCATTTAGAATTTTTACAAAACCATCTTCTTGCATCGTCATAATTCCTTGCGGCCTAGCGATTTCTGCAATTTCATCTTCTCCGGAAACTGATTGAACTGCAGCCTCCACAGCCTTGTCCATGAAAATTGCTTCGAAAATACCAATTCGGCCGGAGTATCCAGTGTGGTTACATTTTTCACAACCGGCAGCTTCCAAAACCTCGTCTGACCAAGCGGGAATTTCTCTATCAACAATTCCATCGTAAAGTTTTTTTAGTGACTCAATTTTATCATCAGGAATTTTTATTTTTTTTGCACAGCTACTACAGACTCTTCTGACGAGTCGTTGAGCGATGACGACATTAATTGATGAGGTCATAATTTTTGGATCAACGCCAAGATCGATTAGTCGAGGAAAGGCGCCGGCAGCACTGTTGGTGTGGAGGGTTGATAGAACAAGGTGACCTGTCAAAGCAGCTTGAACCGCTGTTCCAGCAGTTTCACTATCTCTAATTTCACCGACCATTATTACGTCTGGATCTTGTCGCAATGAATTTTTTAAACCAGAGGCAAAATCATAATTTTTATGTTGATCGACTTGCGTTTGAACAACTCCCGATAGGTGATATTCAATTGGATCTTCGATAGTAATTATTTTTATTCCAGGTTCTCTGATTCTGTTCAAGAAAGCATAAAGCGCTGTTGTTTTACCAGAACCGGTAGGACCCGTATTTAGTATCATGCCGTTTGGTCTTTCTATTTCTCTGGTAAACATATTCAGCAGTTTTTGCGGAATACCCATATCCGTCAAAGGAACAGAAAGAGATTTTGGATCAAGGATTCTCATAACTATCGACTCCCCGTTGTTTCCGGGCAAGGTAGAAGTTCTGATTTCAAATTCAGTGTCTCCAATTTTCACACTGAAACGACCATTTTGCGCCTGTGTTTTTATATTAAGCTTTAAACCAGACAACAATTTAATTCTGGAGAGAAGCAAATTATATGTTTCAAAATCTAGGGATGTTACAAAAACCAAAACGCCATCAATTCTAAAACGAATTGTGACCGAGTCCTCCTCTGGTTCAACGTGAATGTCAGACGCTTTTGAAGCAACGGCTGCCGCGACGACGATTTCGACAATTCTGGAAATTCTAAAACTTCTTTTCATCTGTTTGACGTCCTCAATCAATTTTTTTGCGCCCTCAATTGATTTTACTTTCTTAACAAAATCTTCGACAAACCCGCTTGCTATATCCAAAGTACCAGAGTCAGATTCAGTTGCAAAAGAAATATCTTTGTATCTTTCCCACGCGTGCTCCAGACTTTTCTCCGATGAAATACTGACGTTTACAACATAATTCTTATTACTAAGTTTTTCTATTGTTTCTTGCAACAGTGGATTGTTGATAGATGTTGTAGCAATTGAAATGCGATTATTAAAAATTTTATAAGCCGCAATTTTTGCTTCACGAGATTCGTTTTCGGGAATTAATCTTAGTGCGTTGGTATCTATCGTTGTTTCGAAAAGATCTACATAAGACAACCCGGTGCTTGTGGCAATGTATCTCGCCATATTTTCGCTGTCTTTGGCACGCAGGTCGGCTATTCTGGCATTTTGTTTTTCTTCGTCGAATTTGATCACCATTTGTCTTGTATTCTATCAGTTTTTATTTAATTTGATTAGTTATTATTGTGTTTAACTGTGCCTAATTGGTCGGCACTGGTTTTATCTTTAAAAATGCTAAAATAGACCCATGAAATTTCTATGTGAAAATGAAGACGGCATGTTGATGGTTGCTGATTTACTAATTGAAAAAATCACACAACATAATAATTCAAGTTCTAACAAAGCAGTTGTTGTTGGTCTTTATGGTGATTTGGGTTCTGGAAAAACAACTTTTACGAAAAAGTTTGCTGACAGGATCGGAATTGTGGATGAGATTACCAGTCCAACCTTCGTTGTTCAAAGGAGATATAATATTCCGAATAAAATTGAAAATTTTAATTTTGTAAACTTTTATCATTTTGATATGTACAGAATCGAATCAGAAGAGGAGCTCTCGCCGCTTGGTTGGCAAGAGACAATTTCAGAAAAAACAAATTTGATTTTCGTGGAGTGGCCAGAGAAAATAAAATCTGCTTTGCCGGATAAAATTATTAAATTGAAATTTAACTTTATTGATGAAAACACTAGAGAAGTTGAAATATCCGACGGTAGTTTTTTGGAAAAATGTTTAATTGTTCGCGGCGTGAGATTTTTGTTTGAAAAAATAAAACATGTCTTCAAAAAATAGAAAAAAAATAGTTCTTCTTGATTCACATGCGATTTTGCATCGGGCGTATCATGCTTTGCCAGATTTTTCTTCAAGTAACGGAGAACCAACTGGTGCGCTTTATGGTTTGGCTTCAATGTTGATTTCAATAGTTAAAGAATTAAAGCCGGATTATATTGTTGCCGCTTTTGATTTGCCAAAACCAACATATCGTCACGAAGCCTACACAGATTATAAAGCCGGCAGAAAAGAAACAGACAAAGAATTAATTTCGCAAATAAAACGCGCGTACGATTTTTTTCGCGCTTTCAATATTCCAATTTATGAAAAAGAAGGCTACGAAGCCGACGACGTTTTGGGAACTTTGTCTGACAGTTTAAAGAAAAAAGCTGATGTGATTGTGGCTTCTGGTGATATGGACACTTTGCAATTGGTTGATGGCGATTCTGTTCGTGTTTATACTTTGAAAAAGGGAATTAAAGACACTATTATTTACAATGAAGACGCTGTTCGAGAAAGATTTGGATTTGCGCCAAAATCTTTGCCTGATTATAAGGGGCTTCGCGGTGATCCATCTGACAATATTATCGGAATTAGCGGAATTGGAGAAAAAACCGCAACGACCTTGATTTCAGAATTTGGGACTATTGAAAATTTATATAAAAATCTTAAAAAATCAAAAGAAAAATTTAAGGAAATTGGAATTACGGACAGAATTATAAAACTCTTAGAAGAAAATCAAGAAGAGGCGGAATTTAGCAAAATGCTCGCGACAATTCGTCGTGATGTTCCGATCGAATTTAATATTCCAGAAAAAACCTGGAGCGAAACAGTTTCATCTGAATCCGTACGAAACTTATTTAGAGAATTAAATTTCAGAACCCTAGCCGTCAGAGTAAAAGAAATATTACCAAAACAGGTTTCTGGACAAATTTCCATGTCTGGTCTTTTTGCCGAAGAGGGCGCTGAATCTAAAGATATTTCAAACGACGTGAATAGTTCTGAAAATAAACTACTTTTATCAGAGGCAAAAATTGCTTTGTGGCTTATAAATTCTTCTATTAATAATCCACAAATTGAAGATATTCTGAATTACACAGGAGAAACTGAATTAAGTGTTGCTCATAAAAAACTTTTGAAAGAAATTGAAAAAAATAATTTAACAAAAGTTTTTAATAATATTGAAAAACCGCTCATTTCAATTATTGATCAGATGGAGAAAAACGGTGTGAAAATCGATAAAAACTTTCTAAAAAATCTGTCGACCGAATATCACACTGAATTATCACGATATGAAAAAGAAATTTGGGAAATGTCGGGAACAGAATTTAATATAAATTCATCACAACAATTATCACAAGTTTTATTTGAAAAAATGCAGTTGAAATACAAAGGGATGAGAAAAACTTCAACTGGAAAATTGTCGACACGAGAGGACGTTCTCCAAAAATTAAAAGGCGAACACAAAATTATTGATAAAATTTTGGAATATCGTGAATTTCAAAAACTTCTTTCTACTTATATTGATAATATTCCGGCGCTAGTCGCCACCGACGGACGGCTTCATGCAAATTTTTTGCAAACCGGAACGACGACTGGTCGAATGTCTTCAAATAATCCAAATCTGCAAAATATTCCAATTGGAACAGATCGTGGACGAAAAATTCGCGAAGCTTTTGTTGCAGAAAAAGGAAATGTTTTGGTGGCTTTTGATTATTCGCAAATCGAATTGCGAATCGCTGCATTTTTGTCGGGTGATCAAAAATTAATTGATGTTTTCAAAAATGGAAAAGATGTTCATACAAATGTTGCTTCTAGGATTTTTAATGTGCAAAAAGATAGTGTTACAAAGGAAATGCGTCGACGCGCCAAAATAATTAATTTCGGAATTTTGTACGGAATGGGAGTAAATGCTTTGAAAGAAGGACTTGGTTCAACCCGGGAAGAAGCCCAAGAATTTTATAATAATTATTTTGCTATTTACACTGGCCTTGGCGAATATTTGGATAAGACAAAGAAAGATGCGGCGAAAAACGGTTATACTACGACACTTTTTGGCCGCCGCAGATATTTTGATGGTTTTAAATCTCCGCTCCCATTTATACGCGCGCAGGCCGAAAGAATGGCTATTAATGCGCCGATCCAGGGAACACAGGCGGATTTTACAAAACTGGCGATGATAAAAATTAATGAATTCTTGGAAAAGGAAAAGGTTCTAGACCAAGTTAAAATAATTTTACAAATTCACGACGAAGTTATTTATGAAATGAAAGAAGAATTAGTTTCAAAATATGCCGATAAAATTAAAAAAATTATGGAATCTGTTGTGGCGAAAGATGAAATCGGCGGTGTCCCGATAATTTCTGAATGTTCTGTTGGTAAAAATTGGGGAGAAATGAAAAAAATATAATCATGCTTTATTTTATTTACGGTGAACCAAATAAATGTTTTGAAAAATCTGCAAAATTGATTGATTCGATGCTTTTGAAAAAACCCGATTCAGAAGTTTTTAAAATTAGTGTTGAAAATTTTGATAAGAATAAGTTAAAAGAATTAATCGGCGGGCAATCTCTTTTTTCAAAAAAATATATTGTGCAAATATCGCGTCTGTCAGAATCAAAAGAGGGAATTGAATCTGTTTTAGATAAATTAGATGAAGTTAAAAAATCAGATAACGTCTTTGTTTGGGTTGACCCCGCGGTTTCAAAAGAAGTTTTAAAAAAAATTGAAAAGTATGCAGAAAAAGTGCAAGAATTTTCTAAATCAAACGGCGGCTCTGACAAGAAAAGAGAAGACGAAAGGTTTCCAATTTTTTCTTTGACAGATGCTCTTGGGGAGAGAAATTCAAAAAAACTGTGGTTGTTATATGTTGAGGCCATCAAGGCTGGAATCCCGCCAGAAGAAATTCACGGTGTTTTGTGGTGGCAGGTTAAAACAATGCTAATGACAAATCAGACAAATTCTGCCGAAGAAGCGGGCCTAAAACCTTTTGTTTATTCAAAAGCTAAAAAATATGCAAAAAATTTCTCGAAAGATGAATTGGAAAATTTGGCTAATGAAATGATCACTGTTTACCATGAATCGCGTAGAGGTGGGGCAGATCTGGAAAATAGGTTAGAAAAACTGATTTTGGGCCTCTAAACAAAGGTATTATTTTATTGACAAATAGGTAGTTTGGGTGTATAATGTATACAGAATAATTGAACTTTGAAATTATGTGCGAATTCATCACAGCTTTGTGGGTATTTTTATTTAATATCTAGAAAGCTGTGTTGAATTACCAACTAGCCCCTCAACTTGCGGGCAGCAAGAAACTATTCGACGCAAAGTCGAAAGGAGATACAGATGAAATACGGAAAATATACCTTGGGCCAGACAGAGGCGATTCTGAACAAGATCGTGAAAGCTGGTGGCAGCGACGAGAGTGTGTTGGACGGAATCCTGTCCGACACGGTCGAGATCACCTTGAAGAGGGTCTCGTATCTTGTCGCGCAATACAACGCGCTCGTGAATTACGATCGTACGATCGAGCAGTTGGTGAAGGCGGGCAAGTACAAATGGGCGAATGAAGACATCACGGACAAAAACTTCCCGTCGTCGGAAGACGGCAATAAGGAAGTCGAGTTCGGGCTGTTCCACTTCAGTCGCAGCATTTCTTCGGAAGATGCGATCGCGGGTATGAAAATGGAAAGGTTCCGCCCCGCCACGATGAAGGAACTTCTGAGTTTTGGGGAGAAACACCCCAATCTTCAATTTGAGTTTCCTGTTATCGCCCTTGGTTCGGTTACCGAGCTCAGCGGTAGTCGGCGTGTTGGCTGTCTCCACGGGGTCGGTTCCGAGCGCTACGTCTACCTGTACTGCTTCGTTGACGGCTGGAGCGTCCGCTGTCGTTTCCTGGGCGTTCGCATCTGACACTAGGTCTCTGATTCCTTTGGATTCCGTGCTTGGAATCTTTGGGACTTGGGCCCTTGGCACCTACACAACTTTGATTGTGTGGGTGCTTTTATTTTATTTTTCATAAATGACTGATGTTGGATTATTATTTTTATCTTAAACAAAAAAAACGACGCCAGTGCGCCGAATTTTTTATTGTCCGCTCAGTAGGAATCGAACCTACGACCCTCTGCTTAAAAGGCAGGTGCTCTACCAACTGAGCTATGAGCGGTAATACAAATGGTAAGAAAAACTATATCAAAAAATTATAAAAAGTCTAATTAAAGTGGCAAATCGAAAGCAAATAATCCAGCGCCGGACAAAATTAGACTTAAAGAAAAAATCATCAACACCCAATAAAATAATAATGATTGACCAAATATTTTTATTTCACCTTTATCCACAATCCATAAATTCAGAAAAACATACGCCGCCACAATCGCCATAATTTGCGTTAAAAATCCGGCGACCAACAAACATCCACAAATCGCCGAAAGAATCCCAAGAATTGATGGAATCAACCTTGGAAACGGATAACCGCGCGTTATCATTTTTTGTCTAATAATTGTTCTTTTGTTGAACAAACAGGCTATACCAAACCCAATTAAAATAACTCCAATTGTGATTCTAATAATTGTTGTTGATAAAAGGCTAAAAGTTAAAAGACTTGGAAAAATGCTAAACATGGTTGTAGTATATCAAATATGGATAAAACTAAACAAATAGTTCTAATCGTCGATAATGTTAGAAGTGTTCTAAACGTAGGTTCTATTTTTCGGACTTCTGATGCAATTGGTGTGTCTAAAATTTATCTAGTTGGATATACGCCAACACCTCTTGATCGTTTTAAGAGGGAAAGAAATGATATGAAAAAGTCTGCCTTGGGAGCAGAAAAAAATATTTTGTGGGAATCTGTTTCTGATTCTTCTAACTTGATTAAAAATCTTAAAAAAGACGGTTTCAAAATAATTGCTCTTGAACAATCGGAAAAATCTATTGATTATAAAAACATTGAATCCTCGCAAATTTTGGGTGAAAAAATAGCGATTGTTGTTGGTAATGAAGTTGAGGGAGTTTCAAAAGAAATTTTATCTCAAAGTGATGTTATTACGGAAATTCCAATGCTTGGTAAAAAAGAATCTTTAAATGTTTCAGTGGCAACAGCGGTTTTGTTATTCAGATTATTTGATAAGTAAAATTATTTTAATTTTTGATGTGTGTCGCAAAAATGGGTTCCTCTTCCGCCAACAACTTTTCTTGTAATTGTTCCATTACAACCTTTTCTGCGGCATTTTTCGCCACGGCGCTGGTACACATTATGAGTTTTTTGAAATTTCCCCGGGCTTCCGTCTGGTCGACGATAATCAGAAGTAGAATCACCACCCATATTAATTCCCGACCTCAAAACCTTTTTGATATTTTTTAACAATGTTTTTATTTCCGCATCGTCTAATTTTTTTACAGTTGTTTCCGGATGGATTCCCGATAACCACAAAGCTTCATCAGAATAAATATTTCCAATTCCGGCAATGATATTTTGGTCTAACAGAACAGTTTTGATTGGACCGTTAATTCTTTTTGAAATAACATTTTTAAATTTTTTGAAATCAAATGTTTTTTCGGTTGGATCAGGCCCCAAATCTTTTGTATCTTCAAAGTTTTTTGTATCACCATCATTTATGAGCGTTACTTTTGCAAACCGTCGAACATCAGAAAGCGCCAAATATTTTCCACTAGAAAGTTCAAAAATCAGTCTGATATAAGCGTTGAATTTGTCCTGAAGGGGACCCGGCGTTGTTGCGAACCATTCATTTTTCCTTTTCTCATAATTTCCATACAATAAATGACCGGTCATTTTCATGTGAACCAGAATAGTTTTTGGACCTTCAATATTTATCAAAACATTTTTTCCAATTCTTGAAACATTGGTTATTTTTTTGCCAATAATTTCTTTCTTAAAAAATTCAAAATATTTTTTATCTTTAATATTATTCTTTCCTTTAAAATATGAACTGCCATAATTTGTCCAAACAGACAAAATCTTTTGGCTGACCAAAATTTTATCTAAAATTCTTGCCGTTGTTGTAACTTCGGGTAGTTCGGGCATGTTAATTTTTTATCAAAGTATAGATAATCTCCAAAATTATTTGTTTAGAATCTTTTCAAGTTCTTCTTTTGCGACCTCGTAATCTGACCAAGGAGTTTTTTTGTTATTAGCCTCCATTAAATAAGGATCTGTTCCTTTTCCAGTAATCAAAACCGCATCACCGTTTTTTGCGTGTTTTATGGCCGAATGAATAGCTTGCCTGCGATCCATGATAACTTTTGCAGTCTTTTCTGTTATTGCGCCTTTCATTTCTTTGACGATTTGTTCGGGATCTTCGTCATAAGGATCTTCGTTAGTTAAAATTATTTCCGAACAATATTTTTCAGCAATTTTTGCCATAATCGGCCTCTTCCATTTATCTCGACCACCGCCAGTATTTCCAAGAACACAAATTTTATTTCTTTCAGGAAAAGCTTTATAAAGTTCTTCCAAAGATTCTGCCGTGTGAGCGTAATCAACGATGACGTCGAAATTTTGTCCAAGATTTACTTTCTGAGCGCGACCCGGAATTTCCACCAAATTTTCTATTGCGTTTTTTATTGTTTCAACATTAATACCAATTTCATCAGCCACAGTCGCCGCCGCTAAAATGTTATAAACATTAAATTCTCCCGGAAGTTTTGAATATAAAGTGTTTCTTTTGAAACGCAATTCCGTTTCGTGTCCGTAAACAATTGGTTTTGCATCTGATAGGGAATATTTTATTTTTTTATCAACATTTGTTCGATTCAAAAATGCTTCAGATTCTTCGTCATCACCATTAACAACCACAATTCCATTTTTCTTTGTAACCAAATCAGCAATTCGTAATTTTGCCTCCTTGTATTTTTCATAAGATCCGTGTGATTCGATATGTTCTGGTGCCAAATTTGTAAAGACAAAAGCATCAAGCCAAATGAATTTGTGGCGAAATTGTTTCGATCCTTCGGAAGTAATTTCTACGACTGCATGAGTACAACCAGATTTTACCGCCCGATGTAGAAATTTGTGTATAAAAAATCTGCCAGGCATCGACATTTTAAATTTATTAGGAATTGATTCCTTATCAATTTTAAAGCGAATTGTATTGCAAAGCGCTGTTTTATATCCAGCTTCTTCCAAAATTGCATTTACTATTTCAGCTGTAGAAGATTTTCCTTTTGTTCCCGTTATTCCAATCACGAATAGTTTTCTAGCAGGGAACCTATAAATAGTTGCGCCGACAATGGCAAGCAAATAGTGATAAATTGGTTGCGCGGCTTTAAAAAGTTTTTTCGGTATAAATTTTTCTATTGTTCGTAAAATTTTTTCCATTTTTATTTTTTAACTGCTCAATTTTTTCAAAGCTTTTTTAATAATTTCTTCGGGGTTGTCAGCCTTACCAACTTTTCTGACGACTTCACGTGATTCTCGTTCAGAATACCCTAGAGCAACCAAAGCATCAATCGCAACAGTATTTTGGTTTTGAAATCCTTCTTCTCCAGAAAAATCTACACCGATTTTATCTTTTAGACTTAGAATAATTTTTTCAGAATTTTTCCTACTGACCCCAGAAATTTTTGATAAGTAGGCCGCATCACCAGAATGAATCCCTTCGTTTAATGTTTCAACCGTTGCAGCATTTAGAATCGAAAGCGCAGATTTTGGACCAATTCCGGAAACCGTCATCAACATTTCAAACATTTCTAAATCTGATTTGTTTTTAAAACCGTACAGTTTTTCTGAATCTTCACGAACCGCGTGATGAATCCACAGAGAAATTTCCTTGCTGTTTTTGAGTTCTTGAACAAATTTATTTAGAACGAAAATTTTATAGCCGATATTAGAGACTTCCAAAATTACAGAGTCCAAATTTGAATCTATGATTTTTCCGGAAAGATAAGCAATCATGACTATATAATATCACGCTCCCGATAAAAATATCATTTGCTTTTTGTATAAAGTTCTGTTAAAGTCTTTGTCACTATGGCTATAACAAGTTCAGCAAAAAAAGCTATTCGCGCCGGAGAAAAAAAGGCAGTTTTCAATGTTCGTCGAAAAAGAGCTTATAAAGCGTTAATCAAAGATGTAGAAAACTTATTAAAAGAGAATAAAGTCGCTGAGGCAGAAAAGAAAGCTTCCGAAGCTTACTCTGCAATTGATAAGGCAGCAAAAATGCACACTATTCACAAAAATGCAGCCGCAAGAACCAAATCAAGACTTGTTGCAAAGATCAAAAAGGTAAAATTTGCAGAAAAGAAATAAGTAAAAACCGGCAGCTGGCCGGTTTTTTTATTAAAACAATGTTTCTGTGGCGATAAAGGCCAAATAAATTCCCAAAAGAACCCACGCCTCGCCGCGGGTAATTTTTTTGTCTGACCAGATAAAGGCGATAAACAGACAAACAGAAATAAATAAAAATATTCTACTTGAAGCGTACGAATATAGAGTAATATTATTTATTGGCGAAATGAGAGAAGTAATACCAAGAACAAGACTGGTTGATACGACCACTGAACCAAGTAAGTTTCCAGTCATCAATTCGGTTTCACCTTTTTTTGCGGCTAATGCCGAGAAATATAATTCTGGTAATGCTGTTCCAAGACTGACGATAACAGCTCCCATAATGACAAGCGGAATATCAAAAATATCAACAAAATGTTTTGCGGAACTGATTATTCCTTGGGCAGCAATAAACAATATTATAATACCCATTAATAATATCCCGGTGTTTTTTATAAATAAAGAAAAATTTTGCATTAAAGGTTTTGATTCAGAAATTGCGTTATCTGGCTCGTCGTAAATTTTTTCTCGTTTTTTTGAATTATTTACTAATCTAGTTACATATCCGAGGAACAGCATTATCAAAATTAAGCCATCAATTCTTGATAACGAGCCATCTAAAACTAATATGAGAGGGAATACGGCCATGAAAGCTGCAAAAAACGCTGCAGTTTTTGTGGCGGGTGATTTAACAGAAAAACTTCCGCGGATAAAAACAAGAACAAAAATCGCAACGGTGAAATGAATGATGTTTTGACCTACGATGTTTCCTAAGGAAAGTTCGGGAATTCCCTGTATTGCCGAACTAATACCAATAAATAATTCAGGCGAAGCTGTTGCAACTGACATTACAATAAAAGCAACAGTAAATTTTTTCCAACCGAGAAATTCTGAAATATTTGAAAGGGCTTTTATGAGCCAACTGCCAGCCATCATTAGCAAAAAGCAGGAAGCGATGAATATTATGATAAAAATTATTGTCATGAAAACATTATATCTTGTTTTATAAAATTTGTGCCCCTTCTCGAGATGCGACTTTTTTATACCTTGCCCTGTAAGGTGTATTCAACTATTTTTAATATTCAAATCGACCCTCCTCGAGGGATATAAAAAGTGACAAAAGTGACACATGTTGCCTATGTAAAAATTACACTCCTTTGTAACTTTTGTTGAAAAATAAGGCTTATTTAAAAAAGCGAGTACGCTATGTATTTTTAGTTCTGCATAGTCTTAGCAAGACCAATATTCTCTGTCATTAATAATATATGGCAGATATAGATCAAACTACCATAAAATACTGTCTGTACGCTCGTAAATCGACCGAAACAGAAGAAAAGCAAGCATTATCTATTGATTCTCAAATCAAGGAAATGACTCAAATTGCAGAGCATGAAAAACTTAATATTGTTGAAATTAGAAAAGAATCACACTCTGCAAAAGAATCTGGTCAAAGACCTGTATTTGAAGAAATTGTTAAAGATATCGATACGGGAATATTTAATGGAATTATCACTTGGGCACCAGATCGCTTATCTCGTAATGCAGGTGATCTAGGAAAACTCGTAGATCGAATGGATCAGAAGAAGTTGATTCAAATCAAGACTTTTGGTCAAACATTTACCAATTCTCCGAGTGATAAATTCTTGCTGATGATTTTGTGCTCTCAAGCAAAACTTGAGAATGATAATAAAAGTATCAATGTAAAGCGCGGAATGAGAACTCGTTGTGAAATGGGTTTATGGCCAGCTGTTCCCCCAACAGGATATAGAAAAGTTAATGATAGAAATGCCAAATGTGAAGTAGAAATAGATCCAGACAGAGATTATGTTATTAAACAAATTTTTGAAAAAATAGCCTATGAAAAATGGAGTGTTTCAAAGGTTCATGCATGGTTACGATATGACATAAATTTCAAAACACGAAACGGGTATCATTTAAGTCTTGGAAATTTGTTTACGCTAGTTAGCAACACTTTCTATTACGGGAGGTTTGAATTTCCTAAAGGAAGTGGTAATTGGTATGAAGGTAAACATAAACCAATCATTACAAGAGAACTGTTTGAAGAAACAAGAAATTCAATTAAATCTCAAGTAATCAAGTCACAAGGAAAGGAATTTGCTTTTACTAAAATCATGAAATGTGGAGTTTGTGGATCAGGTATAACAGCAGATGAAAAGTTTAAAAAACTAAAAGATGGCGGAGTAAATAGACATGTTTATTACAGATGTACAAAATCGAAAAACAGGAAATGTAAAAATCCTGCAATTAATGAAACTGAACTAATTGAATCACTATTTGATATGGTTGATACTTTGAATATAAACAAGGTGAAGCTCACAGCAAAACTTGATATTGAAATTCAAAAGTTTAAGAAACTACAAGCGATATTCCTGGGTAAAAAGAAAACAGAAAAGATTCAAACAATAGATCTTAGAGATTACGCTAAATTTGTTTTAAAAGAAGGGTCAATATTAGAACAACGATCTGTGTTGGGATGTGTGAGTAGTGATTTGTTTTTGAAGGATAGGAAAATAAGGAAAGTAGATTAGTTTTTAATTAACAATAAAATATTATAAATTCAAATTTAGATACTTTTTTATTTTATCTTTAAGTTCATTCCATGAGGTAGCTCCATCTCTTTGATAATGAGCAAGACCGCCAGTATTACAGTAGCTATAAATTTCTAAAATTGAAACCTCATTATCTATTAGTTTTTGAAAACCTTCCCTACCTTTACTTGCTACTTTTTTTATCATATTAGATAGATTGTCTTCTGAATATCCAAAATAATCCTCTTTAATTTTTGTTTCTAAACAAAATCGTAATTTTTGTCCAAAAATAACGATGTTTTCGTTTGAACCTTG
>CAYWTD010000016.1:0-14496 GCA_964461185.1 uncultured Candidatus Saccharibacteria bacterium
CTTCAAAATGCCATTACCCCTACAAGCATGACATTTAATTTTTGGAATTTTTCCAAGAGCGGTTGCAATTTCGATTGCGCGAATTAGACGAATTTTATTATTAATATCAATTTCTTTAAATCTTTCTTCATCTAATTTTTTCAAAATATTTTGTAGCCAAGATAAATCAAGTTTTTCTAATTTTTTTCGCAGAATTTTATTTTCAGGAACTTCTGGCAAAATAATTCCGTCTACAATTGATTGAATATAAAAACCCGTACCGCCGCAAATAATTGGTAATTTTCCGCGGGACAAAATTTCCTCAATTTTTTTCTCGGTCAATTTTTTATAATCAGAAACAGAAAAAACTTTTTTTGGAGAAACAACGTCCAGTAAATAATGGGGAATTCCAAACATTTCTTTTTTGGTAATTTTACCGCTTCCAATATCAAGTCCTTTATAAACTTGCCTCGAATCGGCAGAAATAACTTCGCCGTTAAATTTTTTTGCCAGTTTTACAGCCAAATCACTTTTTCCACTCGAGGTTGGTCCCAAAATAACAACAATTTTAGGTTTCATAATTTGTGCCGGGAGAGGGACTCGAACCCTCACACCCATAGGATACACGATTTTGAGTCGTGTGCGTCTACCAATTCCGCCATCCCGGCATTAAATCGCCAAAGTATTTACTTTGCGAATAACACACAGCTTAATACTTTTTTTCTCTTTAATCAATTGCCGAACAGTGTTAAAATAAAACAAATTTTATGGAATCAGAAAATCCGGGGGAAAAATCAGCTTTTCAAAATAATGCCGTTTTCTTTATTGAAGTCGATAAAGTTCATCCAAATCCTTATCAGCCAAGAAAAGAATTTGATGAGGCGCGCTTGAACGATTTAGCAAGTTCAATCAGAATGTATGGTGTTTTACAACCTTTGGTTGTTACTAGAAAAGAAGTCATAAGAGAGGACGGCGGAATTACTGCAGAATATGAATTGATCGCTGGTGAAAGACGTTTGCGCGCATCGCGTATTGCCGGTCTTCGTGAAGTTCCGGCGCTTATCAGAACTCATGCTGATGACGAAAGAACAAAACTTGAATTGGCAATTATTGAAAATCTTCAAAGAGAAGATTTAAATCCTATTGATCGGGCGCGCGCTTTTCAACAGTTGGCTGATCAATTTGGTTTCAAACATACAGAAATTGCAAAAAAAGTTGGTAAGAGCCGTGAATATGTTACGAACTCTATTCGAATTTTAGCTTTGCCAGAAGAAATTCAATCAGCTCTTGCTGATAAAAAGATTTCCGAAGGACACGCCAGAACTTTGCTTATGTTGACTGACAGAGCAGAAGAACAAAATGTTTTGTTCCGTGAAATTTTAATAAAAAAATTGACAGTTCGTGATGCAGAAAAAATTTCTCGTAAAATTGCCTTTGACAAAGTTCGCAAGAAAGAAAGAATGTTTGATCCAGACATTGTTCTGATGGAAGAGAAGGCCAGTCAAAAATTGGGCGCACGAGTTTATATTGAACCAAAAGATGTTGGTGGTCGAATTCGTATTGATTATATGGACGAAGAAGAGCTGCGACAAATAATGATTGCTTTGAATGAGGGAAGAAATTTGGCTAATAAAGATGCTGTTGTTGTTGAGGGCGAGAATAATTCTGTGGATACTGTTCCTGGTGAAAATAATTCCTCTGTATCAGATGTGGGCGCGCTGGAATCAACGGTATCGGAATCACTAGCATTAGAATCAGAAAATTCTGAAGAAGCCTTGGAAAATGCAACACCACTTTCTTTTATCGAAGAACAAGATGCAGAATGGGAATCTGAAAACCAATCGGAAGATGATGATACTTTTGGATTAGATAAATTTTCTATATAAAAACGATGAAGATTCCTTTTTTTAAACAAGATGTAAATTATTCATGCGGGCCAGCTGTTATACAAATGGTTTTTAAATTTTACGGAAAGTTTTTCAGCGAAGAAGAGCTAATGAAAAAATTAAAAACTAATAAAGATATCGGTACCCGACACGAAGATATGATTGATGTAGCAATAAAAGAGGGGTTCTATGTTTATGTTAATAACGAATCCTCTTTTCAAGAAATTGATTTGTTTTTGAAGGAAAAGAAGCCGGTTATTGTAAATTTTATCGAGCCAGAGGACGATGAAGGTCACTATTCTGTCGTTGTTGGTTTGAATGATGAACATATTATTCTTAATGACCCGTGGAATGGACCAAATTTCAAAATGAAAAAAACTGATTTTGAAAAAAGATGGTTTTCAGAAGACGGTAAAAATAATAGATGGATTATGGTCGTTTCGGAAAAAGATTTTGCTTTGGGAAAACAATATCTTCCAAAAAAATAGATATTATTTATATTTCTTCTTTTTAAAACCTTTTCTAGTTTTCTTTGGCTCTGCCAAAATTTGTATCGCTCTGTTTAAATCAATATCGTAAACACTGTCTTCTTTTAGTGATCTAAAATCTTTGTTGTGAACAATGTATGGACCAAAACGACCAACACTGGCTGTGATTGTTTCACCAGATTCAGGATGTGTTCCTAGACTTCGTGGGAGACTAAGGTATTTCATCGCATCATCAATAGAAACATTTGTTAAATCTTTATCTTTTGGAATACTAGCCATTTTTGGTTTGATTTTTTTGCCTTTCTCATCTTTCTCTCCATTTCCGTGTTGAACATATGGACCAAATCTACCGATTTTTACAAAGATAGGATTACCGGTTTCCGGGTGATTACCAATTGGCTCATCGGCTTTTATTTCTTGTCCCTCGATTGTTAGTGCGCCAAGACATTCAGGATATTTACTACAGCTGAGAAATTTTCCACCACGACCCAATTTTATGTGCATCTCACTGTCACATTTTGGACATTTGTGTTTTTTGTCTGCGTCGCCAAGAATAGTCAATTTGGCAATATCTTCTTTTTCTTTAACTTCTTTATTAAAAGGTCCATAAAAGTTTTCCAAAGTTTCTGTATATTCGCGTTTTCCTTCTGCGATTTCATCAAGCTCGTTTTCCATTTCAGCTGTAAAAGAATCGCTAATATATTTTGCAAAATTTTGTTCAAGGAAACTTGAAACCACATCACCAGTATCCGTTGGAATTAAAGTTTTTCCTTCTTTTACAACGTATTCTCTGTCCGCCAAAGTTTTCATAATTGTCGCATAAGTAGAAGGGCGGCCGATATCTCTTTTTTCAAGTTCTTTGATGAGACCCGCCTCTGTGTAACGAGAAGGTGGTTCTGTTTGTTTTGCTTCACTCGCAATTTTTTGTAAATCAAGAGATTCACCTTCCTCAACTTTTGGTAATTCAACTTCTTCGCCTTTTGCATGAG
Organism: uncultured Candidatus Saccharibacteria bacterium; assembly: GCA_964461185.1. Lineage (GTDB taxonomy): Bacteria > Patescibacteriota > Minisyncoccia > Phycocordibacterales > JAACPR01 > JAKLEX01. Next base: position 3,343 of record CAYWTD010000016.1, read on the forward strand.
GATCAGCCAATAACCATCCATCATAAATAACTCTTTGGCCGTTTGCACAAAAATCAGGAATCTCTCCGCCATTTATTTCTGCAGTTATTTTTGTTCTAATTGTATCGGCGTCCTTCATTTGTGAAGCAATTGCGCGTGATCTAATTAATTCATACAATTTTTTTTGTTCTGGAGTTGCACCAGCGCTTTTCACACTAACTTTTGCAGGACGAATAGCCTCATGAGCCTCTTGGGCACTTTTTGATTTTGTTTTATAAACCCTGATTTGCAAATTTTCTTTTCCAAATTCTTTTTCAATAACACCAGCAATTTGTCCAATTGCATTTTGACTGAGATTTGTACTGTCAGTTCTCATGTATGTAATATGACCAGCTTCATACAATTTTTGCGCAATTTGCATTGTGCGAGATGGGCTGTAACCCAAACGCGTGCTGGCGGTTTGTTGTAATGTTGAAGTTATAAAAGGTGGTTTTGGTGATCTTTTAACATTTGTGCCTTTGATACTTTTTATTTTCCAAGTACCTTTTTCACCAACAGAAATAATTCTATTTGCTTCGGATTCTTGTCTTGGTTCTTCTGAGCAAATTACTTCAAAGTTTTGACCTTTTTCTGATTTTACATCTGCTCTTATAACCCAGAAATCTTCTGGTTTAAACGCACGAATTTCTCGTTCGCGTTCCATAATAATTCGTAGGGCGGGAGATTGAACGCGTCCAGCTGATAATCCATATCGAACTTTTTTCCAAATAAGTCCAGATAAATCGTAACCAACAAGTCTATCAAGAACTCTGCGAGCTTCTTGAGCAGATTTTAAATTCATATCAATTGCGCGCGGATTTCTTACAGCTTCTTTTACAGCCTCCTCGGTGATTTCATTGAAAGTAACTCTCTTGGCATTTTTTAAACCCAGAATTTCTTTCAAGTGCCAAGCAATTGCTTCACCTTCACGATCGGGGTCAGTCGCTAAATAAATTTCTTCTGATTTCTTTGCTAACTTTTTTAATTCAGCAATAACTTTTTCTTTCCCAAGAGAAATTTCATAAGTTGGAGTAAAGCCAGATTTTATATCAATAGCCTTTTTATTATTCTTTGGTAAGTCGCGAACATGACCGACAGAAGATGAAACAATGAAATCGCCACCCAAATATTTTTCAATAGTTTTGGCTTTTGCCGGTGATTCGACAATCAATAATTTATTTGACATTAGCACAATTAATAACGCAATAATTTATTTTTTGCAAATTTTATTGTGAACTAAAACAATTAAATCTTTGATTTCAAGAGAAGAAATTGCGGCATTTAAAATATTGATTGCAAAGCCAGTTTTGATTAAAAGCGTTTCAATATCAGCTGGTTCATCAAGATGTGAATAAACAATTTTTTCTTCTGGTGTTAAATCATTATCGTCGACAGATTTTTCTATTTTTTTAAATCCAATGAAATCAATTATATCCTCGGCAGATTGAATAACGTGCGCGCCGTCTTTTATTAATGAATTTGCTCCAACTGAATTTAGAGACAGAATTGAACCAGGAACAGTTAACATGTCTCTATTATAATCAGCCGTTAGCCGCGCCGTGATCATCGTTCCAGATTTTTCTGCTGCCTCTATTATTAATGTCGCCATCGACAATCCGACCATTAATCTATTTCGTCTGGGGAAAGACCAATTTGTCGCTTCGAAATTATCGTGATATTCGGAAATCAAGCATCCGCCGGAATCTAATATTTCATGTGCAAAGCTTATTTGTGATTTTGGATAAATTACAGAATCTGAAAGCCCGGAACCGGGCAGAGCAATAACATGAATATTATTTTTTAATGCTGTATCATGGGCGATCGAATCTATTCCAAAAGCAAGTCCAGAAACAATAGAAATTGGGTAACCGCGTAAACCTTCTATTAATTTTCGACAAACAACCTCGCCATATTCCGAAAATTTTCTTGGGCCAACAACACACAAACGATAATTGTCTGGTGGCGGCAAATTTCCTCTAATTCGCAAAGATTTTGGCGGATCAGGAATATTTATTAATTCTTTCGGCCAATATTCTTTTTGCCAAGCATAAATTGGCCATTTGTCTTCCATTAGCCGAAGTTTTACAGATTTGTTATGATGTTTTTATAAAAAAAGTCTAAAGAAACATAAAAAACATGCTTGATATAAAATTTATTAAAGATAACAAAGACATTGTTGCGGCGGCGATAAAGAACAAAAATGTAAAAGCGCCAATAGATTTGGATTTATTAATTAAACTTTCTGAAGACAGATCTGTGCTTCGTCAAAAAATTGATGAAATAAATCGCGCAAGAAACGAAGCGGCCAAAACTCAGAATATTGAACTTGGAAAACAATTAAAAGAAGAAAGTGCAAAACTTGAAGCAGATTTTACTAAAATTGATAAAGAATATTTTGATATTTTAATTTTGATTCCAAATATTCCATCTGCTGATACACCAATCGGACCAGATGAATCCGGAAACAAAGTTATTAGACAGGTTGGAGAAAAAAGACAATTTGATTTTACTCCAAGAGAACATTTTGAAATTGGAAAAGATTTGGGAATTATTGATAACGAAAAAGCTGGTGAAATTTCCGGCGCACGATTTACTTATTTGAAAGGGGATTTGGCCCGATTACAATTGGCCGTTATGAATTTTGCAGTTTCATTAATTGCCGATCAGAGAAATTCATTAAAAGAAATAATTGAGAAAAATAATTTAGCAATTTCTGATAAGCAATTTAATTTTGTTATTCCGCCGACGATTGTCAAACCAGCGGTTTTGAATAGAATGGCTCGTCTAGAACCAAGAGAAGACAGATATCATCTGGCAGAAGATGATTTATATTTGGTCGGCAGCGCTGAACACACTTTGGGTCCAATTCATATGGATGAAGTTATAAAAGCAGAAAATTTACCAATTCGTTATTTAGGTTATTCTACTTCGTATCGACGAGAAGCCGGTTCGTACGGAAAAGATACAAAAGGAATTCTACGGATGCATCAGTTTGATAAGCTTGAAATGGAAACATTTTGTTTACCAGAAGATTCTTATCGCGAACAGGAATTAATGGTGGCGATTCAAGAAACTTTGCTTCAAAAATTAGGTCTTCCTTATCAAGTTGTTTTGGTTTGTACGGGAGATATGGGAACTCCAGATCATAGGCAAATTGACATTGAAACCTGGATGCCGGGACAAAACCTTTATCGCGAAACACACACCACAGATTTGAATACCAGTTATCAATCACGCAGACTTAATACTAAATTCAAGAATAATGAAGGAAAAACAGAATTTGTTCACATGATTGATGGAACATTGGCTGCGATGGGAAGAATATTAATTGCGATTATTGAAAACTATCAACAAAAAGATGGCTCAATAAAAATTCCAGATGTTTTGGTTCCGTACATGGGACAGGAATTCATCAAAGGTTAGTTTTGATTAAAAATAAAAATGGCTCAATACACTACGGCAAATCATGCCAGAAGAAAAAAAATTAGAATGTATTGGAAAATTGGCTTAACAATCAGTTTTATCGCAGTTTTACTTTATGGATTATTTTTTTGGTTAAAACAAGAATCTATTCAAATACAAAGTGTTAATGTTAGAGGCAATAAATATGTTGCAACAGAAACTATTTTAGAAAATTTTAATAAAGTTATTGGTGAAAAATTTCTTTACGTTTTTGATAGAAATAATATTGCGCTATTGCCCAGAACAAAAATTGTCGATGAAATAAAAAAAGAATTACCCATTCGCGCTGTTTATATAAAAATCACTGGCCTAAAGACAATAGATATTGAAGTTATTGAGTATGAACCAGCGGCAATTTGGTGTTCTGATGTAACAGAAAAAAACTGCTATTTGTTAAATTTGAACGGATTATTTTTTGTTAAGGCGCCGGAAATTATTTTAGATGATTTGATGAAAATCAATGCTGATTTGGACGGAGATGTTTTGGGCACAAATTATACTGATGAAAAAGTTTTCAATAATTTTGTGAAATTACAGTCTTTGTTTAAGAGAATAAATATTATAATTTCTCATATCTCAACAAAAGATTACGAAACTTTTAATTTTTCAACAAAAAACGGGCCAAAAATTCTAGTGGACAAAAGGGTTGACCCGATTGAGGCGGCAAATAATTTAAAAACAACAATTGAACAAGAATCAATTCACGATATTCAGTTAAAAAATATTGAGTATATTGATTTACGTTTTTCCGGAAAGGCTTATTACAAAATAAAATAAAGACGCTATAATATAGCTAATGAAGTTTTTTACATTGATACCGTATTATTTGGTCTGGCATTATACACACGGTATTTTGAATTATCTGTGCATCTGGGGAAATTTTATTTGGTTTTCATACAACTATTTTTCTTTCAAGATTTTGCTTAAAACACTTTTTTCTCCATTCAAAAGATTAACCGAAAAAAATTACAGAGGTTTTGATCCTGGTAAATTTTTTGCAGATTTGATTGTAAATATTTTGATGAGAGTTGTTGGTTTTTTGATGAGAATTTGTGTAATTTTTGCCGGAGTGATTGTCACGACAATTGTCGTCATCGGGGGACTTGGTTTGTTTTTTGTTTGGCTTGTACTGCCACCTTTTATCGGTTTCTTTATTATTGCTGGTTTAATTGCGGTTTTTAAATAAATTTATGATCACCTTTTCAGAATTAAAAAATAAAGCAAGCCAGGCCTATCCCGCCGTTTTACTGGATAGTTATTTTTCTTTCAAATCAAGAAGAATAATTAGAAATATTTTTTTGGCGATTTCTTTTGTGCTTTTTGTTTTGGTGTTGTCGACGGCTGATTTTGCAAAAGATGTCTTGACCATACCGGCCGAATACAAAGATTGGATTTTTTCAAATGTCTCTTTTATTCGCGGCTTGTTTTTTATATTTTTTCCTCTCTGGATAATTTGTTATTTGTTTGAATCTTTTTATAACTCTTATTATTTTAATGAAACAGATATTGATTTTGATGTGGCTCGATTTGCTTTCTTGTCTGATCATTTAGATTTAACAAAAAGTTTTTTGGAATCTACAGCCGGAAAATGCACGATGTTGCGACTTGGAATTTCACAGAAAAAAATAAAAGAATTTATAAATTCCAAGCGTGACAAAATAACTGAAACTAATTTTGAAATGCCAAGCGACTATTATGGTGGCTATATTAGTCTGACAGAATACGGTTTAACTATTTATGAGCAAGATAAAAATTTAGCAGATTTTCTTTCTCAATCAAAAATAACCAAGAAAATATTTGTTGGTGCGTTGTCTTGGATTGATGACGAAGATTGGCGGATGAGAAACGAAGAGCGTTGGTGGATTCGTCCAAATTTGGCCAGAGTTCAAAGTTTGGGTCGAAATTGGTCGTTCGGTAAAACTTATTTATTGGAAAGATTTGGTAATTCAATTATGGTTGAATCTGTTTATCGAAATCTGGGTGACAAATGGCGTGTTCACAAAGATGAAATAAATCAAATTGAAAGAATTTTAGTAAAAGATAGCGGAGCAAATGTGATGCTTATTTCACCAACGTCAGAATCTGGATTGGAAATTATTGCTTCTTTCGGAAAAATGATTTTCAACGGACAAACATTGCCCGACTTGGAAGATAAAAGAATTTTCGTTCTTGATGTTAATTTGTTAATAACTCAGGCTTCGAACCGCCAAGTTTTTGAGGAAAATGTTGTTAGTATTTTGTCACAAGCAAATCATGCGGGAAATGTTGTTTTGGTTATTCCTCAAATCGCTTCGTTTTTGGAAAACGCTAATAAAATCGGTGTTGATGTTTCTGCGTTGTTTGCTGAAATTTTGGAGTCCAGCAATATACAAATTGTCGGTATTTCTGATGAAAAATATTTTCATGAAGTTATTGAAACTGATTTTGAATTAATGCAATATTTTGAAAAAGTTACAATCAAAGATTTGGACAGGGAATTAGGTGTTCAAATTTTGCAAGAAGAATGTGCTTTTTTGGAAAGTAAATATAAAATTTTCTTTACTTATCAAAGTTTGGTGGCAATTGCAGAAGGGGCCGAGCGATATTTTATGGCGACAACTTATTCCGATAAAATTTTGGATTTACTGCAGGAAGTTGCCTCAAAATCCCGCATTGATAAAAATGTAATTATTACGGCTGATCATGTTTATCAAATTTTATCTATTAAAACAGGTGTTATTCAGGGAAGTATTTCTGACGATGAGAAGAAAAAACTTTCTTCACTAGAAGAGATTTTGCATAAACGCGTTATTGGTCAAAATGAAGCGATTCAATTTATTGCCGATGCGATGCGTCGTGGAAGACTTGGAATTAGTAATCCAAAAAGACCGATTGGATCATTTCTTTTTCTTGGTCCAACTGGTGTTGGAAAAACCGAAACAACAAAAGCTTTGGCTGAAAGTTTCTTTGGTTCAGAAAAAAATATTCTGCGATTTGATATGTCAGAATTTACCGGCGCTGATGCCGTTGATAAATTAATTGGTTCGGCCGGTGGAAAGAAAACGGGAATTTTGGCTGATAAAATAATTAGTAAACCATACGGAGTTTTGTTACTTGATGAATTTGAAAAAACCACAAAGGAAGTTATGGATTTGTTTTTGCAAATTTTGGACGAAGGACAATTTACAGATTCTCGTGGTCAAAAAATTATCGCAAGAAATTTGATTATTGTGGCAACATCAAATGCTGGCGGTGATTTGATTTATAAAGCCAGCTTTGAAAATAAAGATTTGGTGACATTCAAAGATGAAATAATTGACACATTAATTAGTGACAGAGTTTTCAGACCAGAATTGATTAACCGTTTCGACGGCGTCGTTTTGTTCCACGCACTAAATAAAGAACATTTATATGAAGTGGCAAAATTGATGATTCGAAAATTGGATGAAAGACTAGCCGACAAGGGAATAAAATTAGATATTACCGATGACCTACTTAATTATTTAGTTGAAATAGGAAATAATCCAAAATTTGGTGCGAGAGCGATGAATCGCGCAATCCAAAACGAAATCGAAAAATTGGTTGCTGATAAAATGATTGATGAAAAAATTAATTCTGGTTCTCATTTATTATTTAAATACAATAAAGACAAAAAACTAGAAATTGTAGTTTCTGACAAAATTGTATAAATTGATATAATCTTTAAAATGCAATTCAGATATTATCTTGGAATAATCGCCGCTGTTTTTACAGGAATTATCGTCTCGCTACTTGCGATGGAGGGTGTTACTTATTCTTATAATTATATTGCTCGCCATGTTAATTTTCCTTGGAATAGGGAAATGGGCGCTGAGGGCAGTAATATTTATGAATATGGCGTTGGATTATCATCTAATCGATATTCAAAAATGGATGAATCTATTGATTTTCCAAAGATTACCTCAAAAGCATATTTGGTGGCCGATTTGGACACCGGGGAAATAATTGAGAGTCGCGACGCCCATACTATTTACGCGATCGCTTCGATTAGTAAATTGATGACAGCGCTTGTTTCCGTTGAAACTATTGATCAGTATTCACAAGTAAATGTTACAAAATTTGCCGTTGATACTTTGGGCAAACAGGGCGGATTACGAGTTGGAGAAATTTTGTCGGCTAACGAATTGTTGCACGCGCTACTGTTGGAATCAAGCAATGATGCCGCCGAGGCGATTGCAGTTTTTGCTGGTCGTGATGATTTTATGAAGAATATGAATAATCGAGCAGAGTCATTGGGACTTTCAGGAACGTCTTTTATGGATCCGAGCGGTTTATCAAGTGGAAATAGGTCAACGGCTTCGGACTTGTTCAAGCTTGTAAAATACATTAGAGAAAATCATCCAGAAATATTGAAAATTACTGACAAGAAAAGTTATAAAGCAAAAAGACACACTTGGTATAACAATAATAAATTTATTAACGATCGATTGTATACTGGTGGAAAAAATGGTTACACTGGCGAGGCGAAACACACTTTGCTAACAACATTTGAATTACCGTTGTCTGATTCTGGTTCACGAAACATTGCAATAATTTTGCTCCAATCTGATAAAACCGAAAAAGATACCAGAGATATTCTATTTTATTTGCTCCGAAATATCTCTTATCATGAATAATTTTTGGCAAAAGTTAAAAAAGAAAAAAGGTGATAAACCAATTTTGGTTTTGGCGCCGATGGCGGATGTTACAGACGCGGCTTTCCGTCAGGTTATTACAAAATATGGAAAGCCAGATGTTTTTTGGACCGAATTTGTTTCGGCTGACGGTTTGATTCTTGCTCCCGAAAAAGGAAAAAAACATTTGATGGAAGCTTTCAAATATTCAAGAAAAGAAAAGCCAATTGTTGCACAGCTATTTGGATCAAAACCAGAGAATATGGAGAAAGCTGCAGCACTGGTGCAGAAATTAGGATTTGACGGACTTGATTTGAATATGGGTTGTCCAGATCGTAGTATTGAAAAACAAAAAAGTGGTGCGGCTATGATAAAAAATCCAGAATTGGCGCGCGAAATTATTTTGTCTGCAATGCGTGGGGCACCAAAAATTCCTGTGTCAGTAAAAATTCGATTGGGGTATAACCAAGACGAGATGGAAAAATGGCTGTCATTTATTTTATCAACAAATCCGGCCGTAGTGACAGTACATGCAAGGACCAGAAAAGAAATGTCAAAAGTTCCAGCAAAATGGAGTCGAATAAAAGATGCAGTAAAAGTTCGTGATGATTTGAAAAGTGAGACTTTGATTTTTGGAAATGGTGATGTTGTTTCTGTCGAGGAGGCATATAAAAGAAAAAAAGAAACTGGATGTGATGGCGTGATGGTTGGTAGGGGAATTTTTGGAAAGCCGTGGTTTTTTAGCAAAAAAAATCCTGATTTGAAAACCAGATTGAAAATTTTGATAGAACACATAGAATTTTTTGATAAATTAATTGAGTATAAAAATTTTGCGGTGATGAAGAAACATTTCAAGGCTTATGTTGAAGGTTTTGATGGGGCAAAGGATTTGCGAGTTAAATTGATGGATGTAAATTCGGCAAAAGAAGCAATAAAAATCATAAAAGATTTTATAAAGTCTATTTAAGGTGCAGTTTTTGAATATCCACAGGTCATATTTTGCTGTACTTGACAAAAATTGTGAGTATGATATTCTGCATTTTAGAAGAAGTTCACAACGGACTTCACTGTAGGCCACAGCTTTGGCCCATGTACATCACACGGAGAAATCCTATGATCGCAATGCGTTTCTACGCGCCCTGCACCAGCCCGCCCATGACCCGCCGCAAGACCACGTTCTGATTCGGCGCCCGGCCCAATGGAGGCCAGATATACCGGTAATGCAAGAAAGGAGGTAGATACTCGGTACCCCAACAATGGGGCTAGTTGATTCCAAAGATCAATCTCAACCCGCAACCGCAACGCGCAACCGCTCATAGCGAGCAATAGGAGAACAACTACCTGAGGCACCTTTGACCCAAATACGGGCTGGTAGTGCTTCTGATAAAATTCACGATAAAACGCCCAGAGGGCAAAGGCAAAGAGAAAAAAGGCCAGGCCTGTATAAGTAAAAATTATACAGGCCTTTTCATTTTCTGAAACAGTCGCCGCACCAGTATAGTCATTTGACAAAACCTCTAAATCATAATAAACTGCTAATAGACAGATCTTTGATTTTCCACGGTTGCTCCACGAATTTCGTGGGCAAAACTCATCGCGTCTAGGCGGATAATGCTTGCCAGCGAGCAAGTTGCAGTGAACGGCTGTACAGATCTTAGGTGGTCCTTCCAGGTTCCCTCCAACCACCGAAAACCAAACTGTCGTCGGGCCCTCCTCCCGAGACCTTATTGGATTGATCCATTATCTGAACTGATGCGCTGATACGAGGTTGTGTGAGCAACCGTGGATCTTTTCGACCCTTGTGCAGTCTTTTGCGCGAGGGTTTTCTTTTTCTTGAAAAAATCTGCATTATTACAAATTCCGCCTCAACGGAATTTTTTGCTATACTAGTAGCATAATTTTATGTCCAAAAATTCAGAAAATACTTTTCAAGCTTTATATACAAAATACCGACCGCAGAAATTTTCTGATGTGATTGGTCAGGATCACGTTGTGGATGTTTTAAAATCTTCTTTGAAACAAGAAAAAATTTCTCATGCTTATTTATTCTCTGGAACCAGGGGAACGGGGAAAACTTCCGTGGCTAGAATTTTGGCGGCGGAAATTGGTACGACGCCAAAAGATTTGTATGAAATTGATGCGGCTTCTAATAACGGCGTAGAGGAAATTCGTCTGTTGAACGAAGCGGCACTGACTTTACCGTTTGATTCAAAATACAAAGTTTATATTTTGGATGAAGTTCATATGTTGTCGAAATCGGCTTTCAATGCGCTTCTCAAAACTTTGGAGGAACCACCAAAACATGTGATTTTTATTTTGGCGACGACTGAACCGGAAAAATTACCAGAAACAGTTATTTCGCGTTGTGAACATTATGAATTCAAATCGCCAAATCGAGCGGTCTTGAAAAAAATGGTGGTGGCGACAGCAAAAAAGGAAGGTTATGAATTGGAAAGCGAAGCCGCAGAATTGATTGCGATGCTTGGTGACGGATCTTTCCGTGACGCTCACACCAGTTTGCAGAAATTAATTCGTTCTTCTGATGATACAAAAATTTCATTAGAAGAAGCTGAAAAGGTGATGGGCGCACCGCAGATTTCGATGATTAATGCGGTGGTCGAGGCGATCGTGGTGGGAGACAGAGAGCCGGGGTTGTCGGCTTTGAAAACGGCATCAGAAAAAAATATTGATGCACGAGTTTTTATGAAATTACTTTTGGAAAAAATTCGAGCAGCTCTTATTATCAAAATCGCCCCAGCAAAGAAAGATTTGTATGAAGGTGTGGTGAGTGAAGATGAAATTGCATTTCTTGGTGAATTGGTAAAGACAAAAGGCGAGAGAATAAATTCGAAAGTGTTGTTAAAGTTGCTTTCTGTTTATGAAGAAACTTTGCGTTCACCATTGCCATATTTACCGCTAGAGCTTGCAATCATTGATTTTGTGACAGAAAAAGGATAATCTTTTATTTATTGCCGAATCGTCTAATGGTAGGACATCGCCCTTTGGAGGCGAGTATCTTGGTTCGAATCCAGGTTCGGCAGCA
>CAYWTD010000017.1:0-14351 GCA_964461185.1 uncultured Candidatus Saccharibacteria bacterium
AGACCCCCTTTTATAAATTTATAATTTGCAATAATAATAAAGATTATTGCGGCAATAAAAGTGAATATTATAATTATTATAGAAGTTAAATCAGTCATTAGCGGTAATTATATCTGATAATTGTCTAAAACTGAATTAATAACCTTCCTTTTCTAAAATTTCAACCGCCTCTCTTGCCTTTCTTGAAAGTTTTGTTGGCATGTTTATTAAAATCCTAATTAGCAGATCTCCTCGGCGACCACTCATTGTTGGCACACCCAATTCTTTTAATCTTAATATTTCACCGTGTTTTATGCCGATCGGAATTTTTATTTTCACATTTTCTATTTTCTCTAAAGTAGAAATTTCTTTTTGTGTTCCATTAATTGCTTCGGTCAGTTTTATCTCTAATTCCGTGAAAAGATTAATACCCTCTTTTCGTAAATTTTTGTGAGGTTTGACATGAATTTTGATGTACAGATCTCCGGGTTTTCCATCTTGAATTGGTTCACCTTTTCCACGAACTCTTATCATTTCACCATTATCTATACCGGCTGGAATTGAAATTTTTACCAAATCCTTTTTACTTGAATTTCTGTAATTGACGTTTATTTCCTTACTAACACCAAATATTGATTCTTTGAAATCAATTTCAATATCTATCGAAACGTCAGCACCTTTTTTTATCCTTCCATATCCGCCACGACCACCAAAGAAACTTCCCAAAATATCATTTAAATCAAATTCAAACGATTGACCGTTTTGGCTAAAGTTTGAAAAGTCAAAACCACCAAAACCCGCGTTTTGATTAAAACCACCTCCAGAAGAATTAAACGTTTGGCCAAACTGATCGTATTGGGCCCGTTTTTGATCATCAGACAAAACACCGTAGGCTTCATTTACTTCTTTGAATTTTTGCTCGTTACCATCTTTTTTATCAGGATGATATTGATGGGCTAATTTTCTAAAAGCTTTTTTAATATCTTCCTTACTGGCATTTCGGTTAATCCCTAGTATTTTGTAGTAATCTTTTCCCAAATTTAATTTTGTTAAAACAAGCGACTATTTTTCAACTTCTGCATCACGAATTCCGTCATCTTTTTTGTCTCCTCCCTCAGAATTTGGAGAAACATTATCCGCAGAATTTTGAGCGTTGTTATCTGTTGAACCGGCTTTATTTATAGCTTCACCAATTTTTTGCATTTCAGTTGAAAGTTCTGAGGTCGCAGATTTTATATCTTCCAAATTTTCCTTTGCAGAAACTTCTCGTAGTTTTTTAATTTTATCTTCGATTGTTGTTTTAATTTCGGCACTAATTTTTTCACCAGCATCTTTCAATGCCTTCTCTGCTGTATAAATCAATTGTTCACCAAAATTTCTAGCATCAATCAATTCTTTTTTCTTCTTGTCTTCCTCTTCGTGAGTTTCTGCATCTTTCTGCATTTTTTTAATATCATCATCTGATAGTCCGGATCTTGCCTCGATTTTAATTGATTGAGCCTTGTTTGTAGCTTTATCTTTTGCTGTAACATTTAATATTCCGTTAACATCAACATCAAATGTAACTTCTACTTGTGGCATACCACGTGGAGCTGGTGGAATTCCGTCTAAAATAAATCTACCTAATGATTTATTGTCAGTGGCCATCGCTCTTTCTCCTTGGACAATGTGAATCTCCACCTGAGTTTGATTGTCAGCGGCGGTTGAAAAGATTTGTGATTTACTACTTGGAATTGTTGTGTTTTTTTCTATTAGTTTTGTTGAAACACCTCCCATTGTTTCTATACCAAGAGAAAGTGGAATAACATCAAGCAAGAGAACGTCTTTTACATCACCTTGCAAAATTCCTCCTTGAAGAGCTGCACCTAATGCCACAACCTCATCTGGATTAATTGTTTTATTTGGTTCTTTTCCACCAAAGAGTTTCTTAACCTCAGCAACAATTTTTGGCATTCTGGTTTGTCCGCCAACAAGAACTATTTCGTCAATTTCAGACATTTTGAAAGGAGAAGCTTCCATTGCTCGTTTGGTAATTTCAATTGATCTTTCAATAAATTCACTTGAAAGTTCCTCTAATTTCGATCGACTTAATTTTAATAGTAAATGTTTTGGGCCGTTTGCATCAGATGTAATGAAAGGAATATTTATCTCGCTTTCAATTGCACTGGAAAGTTCAATTTTGGCTTTTTCAGCCGCCTCATCGAGTCTTTGTAAAGCCAGAGGGTCTTTTGATACATCAATACCAGAATCTTTTCTAAATTCATCCAAAATCCACTTCATTATTTTTTGATCAATGTCTTTTCCGCCCATGTGTGAATCACCGTCTGTTGCCTTAACCTCAACAACATCATCACCAACCTCAAGAACTGATATATCAAATGTTCCACCACCAAAGTCATAAACTACAATTTTCTCGTCTTTCTTTTTGTTGAATCCATAAGCGAGCGCTGCTGCTGTCGGTTCATTGATAATTCTGCGGACATTTAAACCGGCGATTTTACCAGCGTCTTTGGTTGCTTGTCTTTGAGAATCATTAAAATAAGCCGGAACAGTTATAACTGCTTCAGTAATTTTTTCACCAAGTTTCGCTTCAGCATCATTTTTTAATTTTTGGAGAATCATCGCAGAAATTTCTTCTGGACGATATTTTTTATCACTCATTTTGACTTGGACTCCACCATTGTCAGAACGACTGACCTCGAATGGAACAGTTATTTTATCTTTCTCAACAGCAGAATCTTCAAAAGTGTGACCAATAAATCTTTTTATACCAAAAACTGTATTTTGCGGATTTGTTACTGCCTGTCTTTTGGCCAATTGCCCAACTAATCGTTCTCCATTTTTTGAAACCGCAACAATTGATGATGTTGTTCTGTTACCCTCAGCGTTTTCAATTATTGCCGGTTCACCAGCCTCTACTACTGCCATTGCAGAATTTGTAGTACCAAGATCAATACCAATTATTTTTGACATATGATTTATAAAAATTAAGTTAATTAATAATGAAATTTTATCTCTTCTCACCGACCCGAACGTTCGGATGCCGAATTATTTTATCACCAAAAGAATAACCCTTTTGCACGACCTCAACAATCTTACCATCTTTTTCCGCTTCGGTGACGGGGACTAGGTCTATTGAATGGTGCAATTTTGGGTCAAAAGTCTCGTTTAACGGGTTTATTTCTGTAACACCGTGCCGTGCAAGTGTTTCCTTTAATTCAGAGTAAATAAACTCTACTCCCTGGCGCCACTCAACAGGAACTTTTTCCCAATTAGTTTTATCTCTAAATGCATGTTCAAAATTATCGATTGCAGGAATAATTTCCAAAACAAATTCTTTTGTAGCGTATTTTATTATTTCTTTCTTTTCTTCATCAGTACGTTTTTTAAAATTAACAAAATCTGCTTTTGCTCTTTGCCAACCATCTAAATATTCCTGTTTTTCTTTTTGGCAGGCTTCTAAATCTTCTCTTAATTTTTTTATCTTATTTTTGTAATCAATAGAAACATCACCATCTGTTGTTGTGTCAGATTCGTAAATAAAATCCTCTGAATTTTCCAGTTGGTTGTTTTTGTCAGCCTTTTGCATTTCGCTGTATAGTTTATTAAAAAATTACCTCTTTGACCACTGCGGAGCCTTTCTAGCTTTCTTCAAACCAAATTTCTTTCTCTCGATTACTCTTGGATCACGTTTTAGATATCCCAATTTCTTTAGTGGTTTCCTTAACTCTTCGTTAAATTCTACAAGAGCTCTTGATATACCAAGTCGCATACTTTCTGCTTGGCCCCTAATACCACCACCAACTATTCTTACAGAAACATCAAATTTTTGCGATATTTCAGAATCTCTTAGCGCAGCAACGGCGACTGTTTGTAATTCATCAGTTTTAAAATAGTCAGCAACAGTTTTGTTATTGACAACAATTGATTCTTTACTACTTGGAGTAATGCGAACTCGGGCAATCGCAGTTTTTCTTCGTCCAATACATTCAATATATCTTTGTTCTGTTTTTGTTGTCATATTAATCTAATATTTCTAAATTCTGTAATCTACCTTTTTTCAATGTGTTTGTTGGGATCATTCCGGCAACGGCTTTTTTTACAACTTCTGCATAACCCTTTTTGGCAATTTCATCTGCAAGAGAAATTTCTCTAAGACCGCCAGGATAATCAGTATAGTGAGTGTGTTTTGTATTTTTTAATTTCTTTGCATCAAATTTAATTTTTGAAGCGTTAATTATTTGAACTTTTTGACCACATGGAATATGAGGTGTGTAATTTGGTTCATCCTTGCCCATCAACATTTTTGCTGCTGCGCTAGCGATTCTGCCTAATGATTTGTTTTGTGCATCAATTGTTTTCATATTTTTATACAAATTCGATTACCGCCATTTTTGCACCGTCACTTTTTCTGATCGGTAATTTTGTTACGCGTGTATAACCACCCTTTCTATCAACATATTTCGGTGCAATATTTTTGAATAAATGAGTTGTTTGTGTTTTATTACCAATTACTGACAAAACAGTTCTTCTATTTGCAACAGAATCAATTTTGGCTCTTGTGACAAGCTTTTCGACAAAAGGTCTTATAAATTTAGCCTTTACTTCTGTAGTTTTTATCTTTCCATCTCGAATAAGAGAACAAGCCAAAGACTTGATAAGAGCACGACGAACATCGCGTTCTCGACCAAATTTTTTGTTTCTATTATGGTGTCTCATGGGCTATCAGAGTATCAGTTAATGGCTAAAAAGTAAAGTCCTTATTTCAGAATTAAGCCGTGTTCCCCAAGGATCTTTTTGATCTCTTGTAGGCTTTTGTCTCCCAAACCTTCTATTTCCAAAATGTCATCTTCTTTCTTTTTTGCTAGGCCGCCTGCTGTTCTGATGTTTGCGGCAGTCAGGGCATTAATAGTTCTGGCGGAAAGATTTAAAGTCTCAATTCTTGTTTTTAGAAAATCCTCCAAATCATCATTTACAATGTCCACTTTTTCAATTTTCTTCATTGAGACCTCTTCGTGAGGTATTTCTATTTCTTCTTTAAAACCAACGATAGCTTTTAACTGCATAATCATTGTTTCTATAGATTTTTCTAAGGCTTCTTTTGGAGTAATTGTGCCATCAGTTTCAATTAAAATTCGAAGTCTGTTGAAGTCCGTTCTATCACCAACACGCATATTTTCAGTTTCATAGTGAACAAGACGAATTGGTGTAAAAATACCATCCAAAGTAATTGTTCCGACCTCTACTCTGTCTTTTTGGATTTGTTCTTTTGGAACATAACCAAGTCCTCTTTGGACGCGCATTTCCATTTCAACAACTTTGCCTTTTTCAGTTAAATTAAAAATAACCTGGTCTTTATTCATTATTCTAACTTGACTCGGAGTTTCTATATCCCCTGCAGTTATAACTTTTGGACCAGTGGCTTTGATTTTTATTGTTTGAGATTCTTCACCTTGTAACGATAATCTTATTTTTTTGATATTCAAAATAATTGAAATCAAGTCCTCTTTTATTCCTTCAATTGTTGAAAATTCATGTCCAGCACCCCTTACCTTTAATTCGACAATTGCAGCACCTGGTAAGGATGACAAAATAATTCTTCTTAATGAATTACCTAAGGTATGACCATACCCTGGATACAAACCGTCGATTTCGTACACACCTTTGAACCCTTCTTCCGTAACGATTTTTGGCTTTGATGGCAAAGCTATATTATGGTCTATCATTATTTTAACTATATTAAAAACTTAATAAAACACGTCTATTCTTTGGGATTATACTGAAAAAAACGAAAATACGCAAATTATCTCTTATAAAACTGCATAACTTCCCCAAGATTAAAAGGGACATTTGCCGCCTTGTACTCTGGACCGCCGTTAATTTTAACCGAATAATTATCAGCATCTACAGATATCCATGAAGGTAATTCAGCATCTTTTGATTTTTCCTTGAAACCCGAGAATAGTGGTTTAATTCTTTTGGACTCCTTTACAGTAACGACGTCTCCTTTTTTAACCTGAATTGATGGAACAGTTGTTTTCTTGTCATTAATTCTCATGTGCCCATGAGTTACAATTTGTCTAGCTTGTTGTCTTGTTGACGCAAGCCCCGATCGTAAAACCACACTATCCAGTCTACTTTCAAGTGTTTCATACAATTTAGCTTCTGGATTTTTTGCTTTTGAAGTAATTATCGCTTTAACGTAATTTTTCAATTGTTTTGCAGTAATACCATATGTAAATCGGACTTTTTGCTTTTCAAGTAGTTGAGTACCGTATACAGATTTTCCACGAACACCAGCCAAAGAAACACTTCTTTTTTCTGCACGAACAGCATATTTAGCCGTTTGAGTTTTTTCAAAAACGCCGCTTCCAAGTCTTCTTGCTATTTTGTATTTTTTTCTGATTTGCATATTTTTATACTCTTCTAGCCTTCTTTGGCTTTGGGCCATTATGTGGAACTGGTGTCATGTCTTTTATGGAATTTAATTGAATTCCTTTGCTAATAAAACCACGAATCGAAGACTCGCGTCCAGCACCAACTCCTTTTACAACAACATCGACTTTTTTGACTCCAAGCTGTTCAGCTTTTTCTGCCAAAACCTCTGCAGCTTTTGCGGCAGCAAACGGGGTTCCTTTTTTAGCACCCTGAAAACCCAGGGCTCCACTTGAACTTGCGCTGATGGCATTTCCCTTTTTGTCAGTAATCAACAAAGTTGTATTGTTATATGTCGAGTGGACATATAAAACGACATGATCTATTTTCTTTTTTAAAATTTTACTAGAAGCTGTGGTTTTTCCAGCCAATTGACTATCTCCTGCATTTTTTACAATTCTTTTTTTTCCCATAAATTATTATTTTTTATCAACTGCTTTTCGACCAGAACCCATAGTCTTTCTAGCGTTTCCTCGAACTGTTCTAGAATTGGTCTTTGTTCTTTGACCACGGACTGGTAGACGTCTTGCGTGTCGACTACCGCGGTACGAATTCATGTCCTTGTGCCTTTTTACATTAGAAGCAATTTCACGCTTTAAATCACCCTCAAGTTTATAGCTGTCAATTTCTTGTCTAATTTTTGCTTCTTCATCGGCGGTGACATCCTTTGTTTTTTTACCACCATCAACCCCGACCTTTTTTAGAAGCATCTTTGATCTAGATATTCCAATACCATAAACAGTAGTTAGAGCCATCTCTAGTCTTTTTTCATCTGGTAATGTTATTCCAAGTAATCGCATATAGTGGGTCAAAATTTAGCAAAAAACGGTTAAAAAGTAAAGTTATCCCTGTCTTTGTTTGTGTTTAGGGTTAGTACAAGTAATATACAAATAACCACGTCGTCTCACTGAGCGACAATTTTTACATTTCTTTTTAACTGATGATTTGACTTTCATATTTATTATAATCTTCTAAAAATTCTTGCTTTACCGCCGTAAGGATCTGTTTTCATTAAGACCCTGTCGCCGATAATAATTCTAATTCTTCTTAATCTCATTTTTCCGGATAAAAATGCTAGAACCGTACTGTTATCACTTAACATGACTTTAAACATTGCTTCTGGCAATGTCTCAATTACGACCCCTTCGACATTATCTCCTTGATTATTTTTATCTATCATTAATTCGGTCCCTTATGATAACAGAGAAAGTTACTGTGTCAATACTTAGTTATTAATAATATCAATGCTTATATCTTTTGTTGCTTCAGGAAAATGATTTCGCCAAAAAGGTTTTATAACAAGATTAGCTTTTTCAACACTTGGTAAGTTCTTTATAAGAGTACCAAATTCTGATTTTTTCTTGTTAGCAAATGTTTGTTTTAGATTCTCGACATCATTTTGCCAAACAAAGACCATTGGACCATCTGCGATTAGTTCATCCTCGGCTATCAATAATTCAACATTTTCTATGTCTTTTACCAAAACATTTTGTCCATCTGAATAATCAAATACTCCACCGCCAGCGAGTTCGTTTGAAAGTTCTATTTTATTGAAAACCTTTGCATTAACAGTTCCTTTTAATTTCAATGTAACGCTATTGCTACCGCTTTCTTGAGATTCATTAATTTGACCAAAAACAAATGAACTGTCATCAAACAAAAATATGTATTCTGATGAAACCTGTGATTTTAGATCTTCAACAAGAGCGTTCTTTGCAATCTCTCTTAATTCAACGCTAGCAGAGTCAATCTTTGATTTTGAAACAATTTTTTTTACGCCATCAAATCCACCAGTAATAGCAGTCTTGGTTTTTGCATAAAAGAAGTCGTAGGGTTCTAGACCTTTAAAACCAGGGATAGTAAATTCTGTAGATTCAACATTGTAATTATCACCAGCCGCAGAGGCAGTTACTTCTACATCCAAAGTTCCAGGAATCTTTTCACCGTTTACAGTTGTGTATCCGGGAACTGCTGCGGTATTTTTTATCGTATAAATTAAACCTTGTGGTGATTCAAAGCGAGTGTTTCTAATCAGATTTTGTGTCTTATCTGAATATTCATTATAGATTGTTATTATTCCGGAAGCGCTTGATTGTATAAATTCCTCACTATCCGATTCAACAACCTTTGATACTTCCTTGTCTAATGTGATAGTTCTATAGCCTAAATCATAAGAGTCCACAGATTTTGATAAATCACCTATTGAAATATTTTTTGTTACAACCGCCTCAACAACTTTTGGGTAAATTGTTACTTTGGCACTATCAAGATTTGAAAATAGAACAAAGATACCAATGGCAATTACCAAACCCAAAGCCAGTTTCAGATATTTTTTCTTTTTCTGACTTTTTTTATAATTGTTACCGTTTACTTCATCGAAATTTTCTTGCGATTTTATTTTTGAATTTGTAGTTTCTGGAATTTTTACCTCGTCACTTTTAATAATGGGTTTTCTAACATTGAGTTTTTTCCTCGGTGGAACCGGGATATCTCTGATTGATCTCTTTTGAGATGGTGGGACTACGTCCTGTAAAAAATTGTTTTCAGTCATACACTCTATAGTAACAAATTTTTAGATGTTTGAGAAAGTGGAAATCAAGGATAAAAGAGGATCATGCTTAATCCCGGCATCTTCACTACATAAATCCGGTACAGATTTTTTATTGATAATATGAATAATTGGCTCTTGATTAATTTTCAAACATTTTGAATAAAAATCTTTTGATGAAATAAGATTTTTAACCAATCCGGATAACTCTAAATCAGAAGTAATAAAAATATTTGTCGGTGTGATTTCTTTTTTCCATTTATTTTCTAATGCACTATTTATTGTAGATATAAAATCATTCTTTACGTTGTTTACCAGATCGAAACTTTTTTTACTGATATCCTCTTCTAATTTATTATTAAAGAGTAAATTTAAGTGAGACATCGCAGCAGACAAATCCAGTTTATGTTCATTAATAATTTTTCTTAAAAAATAATGTGTACCAACAGGAACAGTGATCAAGTCCTCTAATTTACTTGACCTAAACATACCAATATCAGTTGTTTCGCCACCGACATCAACAAAAACGAAATCAGCGACAGAATGGAAAAGTTTTCTTAGCACAGAAATAATTGTTATTGGATGAGTGCAGATAGTTATATTGTTTGTGTTAAACTTTTCGGAAATTTTATTTTTTATAATCTCAATTGTTTTTGTAGTAATAGAGCTTGAATAAATTGAAATGCTAATCTGAGTTGCTTCTTTATTAAAAGGATCTGCAACCTCGTAGCCGTTC
Source organism: uncultured Candidatus Saccharibacteria bacterium (assembly GCA_964461185.1). Taxonomy (GTDB): domain Bacteria; phylum Patescibacteriota; class Minisyncoccia; order Phycocordibacterales; family JAACPR01; genus JAKLEX01. The sequence goes on from CAYWTD010000017.1 coordinate 9,699, forward strand.
ATGCAGACAGAAACAATTTTATTTTCAACAATAGATTCACTTTCATTATTTTTATAAGATTGTTTTTCTTTATTTGAAATTTTATCCAAGACTGAGGCGGTGAATTTTGTGGGTTTTTCGTTGTTAATTTGGAAATTTTTTATTGTTGATTTATACCAAGGTGATGAGAAAGCACAAAAAACTTCACTGACAAAGTTTTCACTAAATTTTGAGGCATTTTTCTTTATTCCCTCTTTTTCAATCTTGTCCAAAACGTTCTCAAGCCCAGAGATCATTTTTTTGAAAAGAGCATCAGAATTTTCTACCACATCCAGGTAAATATAATTTCTGGTTGAATAAATAATAATAGGCTCTTTGTTTTCTTCTTGCACAACAAGAGCTCCTCCGATACTGGAACTACGAAAATCTACGATTAATTTTAAAGCACCTGGCTTGATATTTTTTTTAAAAGGCCACATAGTTTCTATATTGTAGAATATTTTTTGATAAATGAATAGATTTTATTTTAAAATACCTTTTATTCTTCTAATTCTGGCCGCGACAGATTCTTCTTTTTGAATTATAAATTCGCCAAGTTCCTTGATATTTTTTACATGGGGACCACCACAAAATTCCTTTGAATAAGCACTTTCTAAACTTTCGCCGATATAATACACGTTCACCTCGTCGCCATATTTTTCTCCAAATAAATGAAGGGCGCCGGTTTTTAGAGCGTCACTTTTTGGCAAGGTCACCATGTTTACGGGTAAAGCCAATTTTATTTTCTCGTTTACAATATTTTCAATTGCCATTTTCTGTTCGTCGGTTAATTTTTGGGGGAAAGAGAAATCAAATCTGACTCTATCCTGATTTATATTGCTACCTTTCTGACTAACAGAATCACCGAGAACATCGCGTAACGCCTGGTGTAACAAATGTGTAAGCGTGTGATATTTTATTTCTTTATCACTGGTACCAGCCAATCCGCCTTTAAATTTTTGTTCTGAGCCTTGGCGGGAAGTCTCCTGGTGTTTTTCCAATTCATTTTCATATGCTGATAGATCAACAGAAAGTCCTTTCTCTTTTGCTAATTCAATTGTTATTTCAACAGGAAAACCAAATGTAGAAAAAAGCTTAAAAGCATCTTCACCAGAAATATTTGTAGACGATAATTTTTCAAATTCTTTTAGACCTTCTTTTAGGGTTTTTCTAAAACGAGATTCTTCATCAAGTAAAACTGAAACAATGTTATCTAAATTCAAATTATAGTATGCTGATTTGTAATTCTCGACGACCAATTTAACAATTTCCTGAATATAATTATTTTCTAAATTAATTTTATCTGCGTGACGAATCATTCTTCTAATTAAACGTCGTAGAATATAACCACGATCAGTGTTTGACGGAATAACGCCGTCAGAAATTAAAATAGACGAGGATTTGATGTGATCAGCGACAATTCTAGCTGAATAATCAATAAAATTCTTAGAATTATTTTTTATAAAATCAATAATTTTTACAAAAGAATCAATTTCATATACTGACTTTTTGTTATTTATTACTGTCGTTAGCCTCTCTAGACCGGCACCAGTATCAACAGCGGGTCTATCTAGTTTTCCTATAATTTGACCACTTTTTTTATCAAACTGCATAAAAACATCGTTCCATATTTCAACAACCAGCTGTTTGTCATCAGCTTCCCTAAATTGCTCTAATGTTAAATCTCCGAGATCCCCATTAACATCGTAAAACATTTCACTACATGGGCCAGTTGGTCCTGTCCAGGTGTCTTTGGCAGAATTTTTTACGGCTGGCCACCAATTTGAATCGGCACCTTTCGCATAAATTCTATTTTCTGGAATAAATTTTTTCCAAATTTCAAATGCTTCAACGTCTTTTGGTGAATTCTCGTCTCCCTCAAAAATAGTAACGTATAATCTTTTTGGATCAAGTCCAAGCCCTTCTTCTTTATCAGTCAAAAAAGTATAGCTCCACTCGATTGCTTCGTTTTTAAAATAATCTCCAAGAGACCAATTACCCAACATTTCGAAAAAGGTTAAATGAGTATTGTCCCCAACTTCGTCAATATCCGTTGTTCTGATGCATTTTTGCGAGCTCGCAAGTCTTTTACCTTCTGGATGTTCTTTACCAAGTAAAAATGGAATTAACGGCTGCATACCAGCGGTATTGAAGAGCGTGGAATTAATTATTCCTTTTTCATCTGTCGTAACAACAGGAGCGGAAATCAAAATAGCGTGATTTCTCTTTTCAAAGAATTTTAAAAATTTGTTTCTTATTTCTTCAGAATTCATACGTTTCTAAATCTTACTTTATAAGACCTTGTTCGGCAAACCTTGATTTAGTTTAAATATTTTTAACCTTTAATAAAAATATCCGCGTCTTCTATTTTTTCTTCTGGAGCAATTTCAAATTGATTTAATTTAACAATTTCTCCGTTCAGGGTCATGATAATATTTTCATCATCTTCTCCAGCAAATGAAATTTTGAATGTTCTTTCTGATATTACCTGAATACAAACACCAGAATTTTCTGACAAATCTTCCTCATATGACACGGCAATTTCTGTGATCTCTTCAGTTTTTTTGACCTCAACACTGTGTGTATAGCAAGGATTTGGAACTTCTAGGTATCCAAGGTAAATATGCTGACCGTCTTTATACTGATGTTTTGCGTTTATTGTTGTGGTTGGCTGATTGAGAATTTCATCAATAGCTTTTTGCCTCTCGTTAGAATAATCAATATCTTGAGCTTTCTTGTCACTATAAAGAGCCGCACCAACAAAAAGTAAAATTATTAAAGCAACAACACTCATCCAAATTTTTTTATTCATAGTAACTGTATTATACCACTAGACAATGACCCCGCCACCCAGACATTCCTTTCCATTATAAAATACAATTGATTGGCCTGAGGCCAAGGAATTTTGTTGATTCTCGAATAATAATTCTATTTCCTTGGAATTCTGTTTTGTAACAATGCATTTTTGATTATCTTGTCTATAACGAGTTTTAACTTCTATATTTTTATTCAATAAAGATTCATTCTGAATAAGATTTACATTATTAATTGTAATTTTATTAGTACTGGTTTCTTTTTTTATATCAGAAACAATAATTATATTTTTTTCTGAATCTTTTTTTGTAACATACAAGGGCGTATCTTCATTTTTTTTATGAAAAATTTCGAAACCGTGGCGTTCACCTATTGTGTAAAGAATTGATCCACCGTGTCGACCAATTATTTCGCCTTTTTCATTTAGCACGTCACCAGAAACAGTTTCCAAAAATTTTCTCAAAAAATCTTTCATATTTACATGCCCGATGAAGCACAGGCCCTGACTATCTTTTTTAACAGATGTGAAAAGTCGGGCTTTTTTTGCAATTTTTCTTACCCCCGATTTTTGTAGATGTCCGATTGGAAATAATACTTTTGACAAGACTTTTTGATTTAAATTCCAAATAAAATAGGTTTGATCCTTCTCCTTGTCGACTGAATTTATCAAGTGAAATTTTCCGTCCTCTTCGATATTTTGTGCATAATGTCCGGTCGCAATATAATCGGCACCGTTTTTAATCGCAAAATCAAAAAATGCCTTAAACTTTACTTCTTTATTGCACATCACATCAGGATTTGGTGTTCGACCTAATTTATATTCATTAATCATATAATCAATTACACCTTTCTTGTATTCAGATTCCAAATCGCAAAGCAAAAAAGGAATTTTCAATTTAGCGCAAATGCGCATGGCGTCGTGCATTTCTTTTCGCCAATTACATGAAATAAATTCTGGATACCACACCTTAATAAAAACACCGGTTACATCAAAACCTTGTTTTTTAAGTAGATATGCAGAAACAGAACTGTCTACTCCTCCTGATAAACCAACAAAAACTTTTTTCATTGATTTTGTTTATAACACATTAGTTTAAATATAAAAGTCTATTTTTTTTGTGGCCTTCAAAAGTTTCGGCATAATACATTTTACCGTCACGGCCCGTCAGAAAATAAAAGTATTTGGTTGGCCTTGGATTTACGGCCGCTAAAATTGATTCCATCCCCGGATTTCCAATTGGCGTTGGAGTTAAGCCAAGTTTTGTATAGGTGTTATAAGGATTATTCGATTTTAAATCATCAACAGTTAAATCAAAAGTTCCTTTGTTAATTGAATAAAGAAAAGGCGCATCCACCTGTAAAAGAAAATTATTTTCAAATCTCCTCCATAAAATATCAGCAATTTCTTGGCGGGTATCTGCCGTTGCTTCTTTTTCCACAATAGATGCCATAATAATAATTTGCTCCAAGGAATATTTTGAATTTTCAATGACATCCTTGTTTTGTTCTATTTTACGTGAAAAGTTTCTGCTGGCTGCTTCTATAACATCTTTTGGCGAAACATTTACTCTAAATTTATATGTGTCCGGAAAAAGATAACCTTCTTTTTCTTTAGCCATCTCTATAAACAATTCATCATCAAATTCTGGGAAGGTATTTTTTAATCTTCCTGCCATTTCAGCAACTGTTATCCCTTCAAAAAAAGTTATATTTTTTGTTTCAAGATTATAATCACCCGTTGTTATTTTATTTAAAACAGTAAACAAATTAATTGGTTTTTCAAAATAATAGTCTCCTTCAATAACTTTTTGACTATAAAAA
>CAYWTD010000018.1:0-13953 GCA_964461185.1 uncultured Candidatus Saccharibacteria bacterium
TTAATTTATATTTTATTCTTTATGTTGGATGACCTTTTTATTTTCTTTGTGGCCATGATCACATTAGAGATGACAGGAATTACCACAAAATATGCAAGAATTTCTCGTTTGATTGGTGGGCTAGTTATGTTGGCGATAGGTTTTATGTTGATATTAAAACCAGAGTGGTTAATGTTTGGATAATTTGATTGTAAATACAATATAGGGCTTAAAATAAGGCCCAAAAAGCACTACTTGATTTAGCGGAGAGAGTGAGATTCGAACTCACGATACCCTTTCGAGTATTCCGGTTTTCAAGACCGGTGCATTCAACCACTCTGCCATCTCTCCAGTAACAACAAATACTAGCCAAAAAACGATTGTTTTGCAATGATACATTCATGAAATATATTGGAATAGATTATGGAACAAAGAGAGTCGGCGTTGCATTATCTGATGATAACGGGAAAATTGCTTTCCCAAAAAGTATTTTGGAAAACAATCCTAAACTTCTTGAAAATTTAAAAAAACTTATTCTAGAAAATTCTGTAAATAAAATTATAATCGGTGAATCGAAAAATTTTAAAATGGAAGATAACGAAATTATGACAGAGATTCTAGACTTAAAAAAAGTATTAGAAGCAGAACTTGATATGGACGTTGATCTAAATCCAGAATTTCTATCAAGTATGGAAGCCAGAAATGTCAGCGGAAAATCAGAAATGATTGACGCCTCAGCCGCGGCAATTATTTTGCAAGATTATTTAGACAAGAAAAACCGATAATAAATTAGTAATAAAAATATGGAAGAAACACAAAAAATTTCAATAGATGAATTTAAAAAAATCGAAATAAAAATTGGTCAAATAAAATCAGCCGAGAAAGTTGTTGGTGCCGATAAATTATTACGCCTTGAGGTAGATTTTGGCGACCACACGAGACAAATTGTTTCTGGAATTTCTGAATATTTTGAAAATCCAACTGACTTGATTGGAAAAAAATGTCCTTTTGTTACAAATTTGGAACCGCGCATCATCAGAGGTATAGAAAGTAACGGAATGATTATGGCTGCGGCCGACAGAGAAAATAATAAACTTTCTCTTCTATCTGTTGATGAAATTATTCCAGCCGGCACAAAAATTTCTTAGAATCTTATAAAAAATCAATAAAAGTAGTATAATTTATTTATGTTTCAGACAGTTCGTTTTTGTTCAGGAGTTAAAGAACATTTATCGGTACCAAGGTATCTGAGTTTTAACCCTGCGGCAATCGACGTTTCTTCAAAGACAATTCGTTTGATGAAGTTGAAAAAAAGAAAAGGCAATTGCGTACCCGGCTTGTACAAAGAAATTTCTTTGGATGAGAAATACGACGTTATAAATATTTCAAAAAATAAAGATATCAATTCTGAAGAAGCAAAAATTCTTATAAAAACACTTTCAGATTTAAAAAAAGAATTTAATCTAAAATTTGTTGGAATCACTTTACCTGATGTCGAAAATTATATTTATAAAATTCAATTACCGGTTGAGGCAATAAAGGAAATTGCTTCGGCTGTCAGATTTTCAATAGAAGAAAACGCACCTATTTCTATAGACGATGCTGTATTTGATTATGTTGTTTTACAAGATCCACAATTATTTAAAAAAGGAAAAATTGATGTTGTTGTGAATGTTTTTCCAAAAAACATAATTTCCATTTATACAGAAATTTTAAAACAATCTGGTTTGACGCCAATTTCTTTTCAATCTGAATCGACCGCACTCGCACATTCCATAATTAAAACAAGGGATAATGAACCTTATCTAATAATTCGCCTCGTTGATAATCGGATAAATGTCGCGATTGTTGAAAGAAATGTTGTTCAGTATTCTTCTTCTATTTCTATAGATATAAACCAAGTTTTGGCTGATCAAAATGGAGAAAAAGCAAATGAACTAAAAGCCGCCCTAAATAAAGTTTTGATATTTTGGTTTACTAATAGAAACTTTGACGAAGAACACAAAAAAATAAAAACTGCCCTTATTGTTGGTGAAAATGGACTATCCCAAGAAATTGATGAATTTTTGGAACGACATTTAAAAATAAATGTTGACACAGGAAATGTTTGGGCGAATTGTTTTGATATAAATGAATATGTGCCAGCATTAAACAAAAAAGACGCACTAAATTTTGCTGTTTCTGTGGGATTAGCATTAAAATTAGCAAAACATGAATAATCTTCTCTTAAAAGAAAATAAAGATTTTTTGAAGAGTGAATATTCCTCCAGATTTTGGATAGTAACTTGTTTTTTTCTTACAATTACTCTTGTCGTCCTCGCCGGATTTTTATTCGCGACTCATATAAAAGTTAATGTTGCCGAAAAAATTGCCAAAGAACGGGTTTCGAAAGTTGAATCAAATGAAATTTCAAAACAAAGAAAGGAATTTAACGAGTCGGCCCAACTTTTAAACAAACAAATTGGATTTCTAAGTAGCAATATTGTTGACCCTTCGATTTTTGTTGATTCGATAATCAACAGTAGTGATTCAGATATCTTAATCAGCAATATAAATATTGATTTAAAATATATTGACCCCTCCAACAAAAAAGCAAAAGAATCTATAAAAATAAGCTTGCGCGGCACAGCAAAAAACCGATCGAGTCTGTTGTCTTTTCAGGAGACGCTAAATGGAACCAGCTTATTTTCTCTGGTCGATATTCCTTATTCCAATTTTGCAAAAAGCACTGATATACAATTTACGGCAACATTAAATTCCACAAAAGATTTGATAAAAGAAAAAAATGATTAATATAAGCACCAAAAAAATATTAGTATCTACCATCGCAGTTTTTGTTTTGGTATTTTTGTTCGACGCTCTGTATTTTAGTTTTGTCGACGATAAAGCTTTGGACGTTTTTGAATTACATAAATTATTTTATGGTGAATATTCCCAAAATCACACCGCGGCAAATTTGAAAGAAAAATTAGAAGATTTAAATCTAAAGGGTCAATTGATTTCCGATGCATTTTTATCAGAAGAGGATATCGTTATTTTTATTGATGAATTAGAAAATATTGGTAGAAATAATAATGTCGTTGTCGAAGTAAAAAATGTCGATGCCTCTGACTTAATCGACAAAGAGACAAACAAAAAGAAATTATATGGAGATCTCGCAATCCTCATGAACGTAACAGGGGATTGGAATTCTGTTTACAATTTCACGAAACTTATTGAGAATTTGCCCTATCATTCAAATATCAAATCAGTGAATTTCACAAGTTCATCTATTGAGCGAGAAATTTTTTGGAAAGCCGAAATATCCATTGATGTAATTACAAAAACGAAATGAAATTTTTTAAAAAACAAAAAGATGATAAATTAATGTTGGCCGTTTTTGGAGAAAATCAGGTTTCTGATTGGAAAATTTTGTGGCGTACCACATTTATAATTTTAATTCTTTCGATTGTCCTTGGTTTTTATATTTATAATCATATTGGCAAACAAATTAGTCGCGATCCTTCATATTTTTATGTCGAGAATCAATCAATTGATGCCGAAAAGGTTGATAAAATTATTTTGGAAATTGAGTCGAGAAAATCTAATTTCGAAGAACTTTCGAATAATTAATGTTGACCAATCCGTGTTTCGTTGTTATTTTTTTAGTAATCCTTCCATAGCTCAATGGATAGAGCAGTGCTCTTCTAAGGCATTGATGTGGGTTCGATTCCTGCTGGAAGGACAATTAAACTAGCCACAATAACTTTTTTTTGATATTCTCATCTTGTTGACTCTGGGCGTTTAGCTCAGTTGGCTAGAGCAACCCGTTTACACCGGGTAGGTCAGGGGTTCAAGTCCCTTAACGCCCACCAGAGAGAAATTGATCCGCGTAGTGCTCAATTTTATGAATTCATTTCCAAAAAACTTCACCCCTCAAATTATCAAAGAAGATAATGATTTTTTAGTTATTAACAAACCAGCGGGTTTAATTGTTCATTCTGATGGTCGAACTGACGAGCCGACTTTATGTGATTTTATCTTGGAGAAATATCCAGAAATAAAAGATGTCGGAGAACCTCTTGTTATAAAAAATGAAAAAACCAGCGAAGAGATAAAAATATATCGACCGGGAATTGTCCACCGTTTAGATAGAGACACTTCGGGTGTCATGGTTATTGCCAGAAATCTGAAATCTTTTGAACACTTAAAGAAACAGTTTCAAGATAGAAAAATTGAAAAAACATATAATGCTTTTGTTTATGGAAATATAAAAGAAGATTCGCTTTTAATAAACGAACCAATCGGTCGAAGCAAAAAGAATTTCAGACAATGGCTTGCTGGATTTCGGGCGAGAGGGGAGTTGCGTGAGGCCGTAACTGAAATAAAAGTTTTGAAAAGATCTGTAGATAAATCCGTCACCTTTATCGAGGCAAAACCAAAAACTGGTCGAACTCACCAAATTCGTGTTCATTTAAAACATATTTATCATCCGATTGTTTGTGATGAAATTTATGCCCCAGATAGAGATTCATTTTTGGGTTTTAATAGAACTGCCCTGCATGCAAAGAATCTAAGTTTTATTGATTTAAACAACAATAATGTGGCTTTTGAAGCGCCTTATCCCGATGACTTTGACAGGGCGATTTCCTTGATTAAATAATCGGCTTATGCTAAATTGTTGACCACTATGCAATTCTCGCAAGTAAATACAGATTCAAGAAAAAACTTAGATTTACAAACAGGTGATACTGTTCGTGTTTATCAAAAAGTTGAAGAAAAAGGTAAAACCAGAATTCAACAATTTGAAGGTTTGGTTTTGGCTAGAAAACATGGCAAAGAAGCCGGAGCGACTTTTACTGTTCGTCGAACAACTGATGGATATGGGACAGAAAAAATATTTCCATTGTATTCTCCGATGATTGATAAAATTGAAATTGTTAAAAGATCAAAAACTCGCCGAAGCAAACTTTACAATATTCGTCGACAAGCTATTAAACAAATGAGCAAGAGAATGAAGATGATGATGGTAGATATCACGACGGAAGAAAAAAAAGTCCCGGCAGAGAGTCCAAAAGAAGATAAAAACGAAGAAGCAACAGAAGAAGTAAAAGCCGAAACAGAAGTCGTAAAAGAAGAAAATAAATAAAAAAGCCGGCCACGTGCCGGTTTTTTGCTTACAATTTATTGTGCCCAAGAGAGGACTTGAACCTCCAAGCCTTGCGGCATACGCACCTCAAGCGTACGTGTATACCAATTCCACCACCTGGGCAGACAAAGTTCATTTTGCCTGACATTTATTAGATTTGCAATTTTGCACCCAGATGTTTCAGTGATAGAATTGTAAATTGTATGACGATACTATGGATCTTTGTTTTTATTATTTCTTTGGTTGCCTTGGTAAAAGGTGCTGATTGGGTTTTGGAAAGTGCCGAGAGAATCGGTCTAGCAGCAGGACTTTCTCCATTCATTATTGGTGTGACGATTATTGGTTTCGGTACTTCTTTACCTGAATTAACTTCTTCTATTACGGCGGTTTTGCACAATGCATCTGATATTGTTGTGGCAAACGCCATTGGTTCAAATATTTTTAATATTCTTGTTATTATTGGCCTGGCTTCGATTGTTGCTCGTCGTTTAATTGTTACGAAAGATTTGATTGATCTTGAATTACCGACTTTATCTATTACAACTGCAATATTTTTGTTGGTTGTCTGGGACGGAAAAGTCACTTTGTATGAGTCAATATTTTTGTTAATAACATTTATCGTTTATTTGGGATTTTCCTTAATTTATAAACCAAGTGATGCTGATGAGCCACACGAGATTGCTAAACTAAAAGCAGAAAGACCAAGACTTACAGTAAAAGATTTTGTAATGTTGATTATTGGTTTTGTTAGCTTGATTATTGGTTCAAAATATTTGATAGTCGCCGTTGTTGAATTATCCGAACTTTTGAATATCGCTCCAGGTGTTATTGCCATCACGGCCGTTGCGATAGGAACATCCTTGCCAGAACTTATGGTTTCTGTGAGAGCGGCAATGTTACATAAATCCGAATTGGCGATTGGTAACATTTTTGGTTCCAATATTTTTAATTCTCTTCTTGTTGTAGGTATTCCGGGCCTTATTGGAACACTAACACTAGACGAAAAAACTTTTACGATCGGTTTGCCCGTCATGATAATATCGACAATTTTGTTTGTTTTTTCTGGAATTTCTCGGAGAATACATATTCAAGAAGGGGCACTTTATGTTTTATTTTATTTAGTCTTTACGGCAAAGCTATTTAATCTATTTTAGGTTTATATTTAAGTATTCTACGTTTTCTGTTGTATAATTTAAATTAATTATTATGGCTTTATTTACAAGAAAAGGGGACGACGGGAAAACATCAAGATTCGGATGCGACCAGCGATTCTCAAAAAGCTCGGCAATCGCCGAAGCTCTGGGGTCGCTTGATGAAATAAATTCTTATTTAGGTTTTATAAAAATCGCGTCAAAAAAAGAAAATATAAAAACTCCAAACAACGAATCGTTATTTGATATTGTTTCAGAAATTCAACAAAACTTATTTATAATCCAGGCCCAAGTTGCCGGTGCCGATAAAATTATTTCGGCGGAAAAAATTTTACAAGCCGAAAAAATAATTGAGCGGATAGAGAAAGAATTGCCGCCGATAAAATCTTTCTTTGTTTCTGGTGGAACAGAATTATCAAGTCTCTTTGATTTTGCGCGGACAATCGCACGACGTGCCGAAAGGCGAGTCGTTGCTGTTGTCGATGAAGGAAAAATTGAAATTGATAAAAATACGATGATTTATTTGAATCGATTATCAAGTTTGCTTTATGCGCTGGCTAGACTTTCTAACCATTTGTCTGGTATAAAAGAGGAGTCTCCAAATTATAAATAGGAGACACGTGATATGGCGGCTATGGTGTAACGGTTAACACAAGGGTCTGTGGATCCCTCGATTCGGGTTCGATTCCCGATAGTCGCCCAAAAATAAGTATAATAAATTATCTCAGCGCGTCTTTTAATTAAAGTTTTTTTGAGTTAACATATTGTATATGAAAAAGATTTTGTTAGATGTTTTTTTAGTCTGTATTTTTATTTCTTTAGCCTTGGGTTTTTATAATTTTAAATTATTATCTGAAATAGATAAAATATTTGTCACATTATCAACTTTTTTATTTTCTGTTTTTATAGGTTTCTTTATTTCAAAACAATCTGGACGCTACTCTGAAATAAGAAAACTCATTTCAGATTTTGACGGAACACTATCATCAATTTATAGGGGCATGGAGAATTTTGGTGAGGTATATCACGCAAAAACAGGCGCCATAATAAGACGACATTATGAAATGGTTAAGGCCGCCGGATGGGACTATCATTTTGTCTCAAAGACAAGTACGATCACCGACTTGCAGAGGTTAACGGCTACTGCTGTATCTGAAAATGGTTCTGACGGAATAAAAGGAGTTGTGTTGACCAGAAATATGCTTGGCATACAGGAGTTGCAAAAAATTAGAAAGAATATGATTTCCTTGCGCGAGGAGAGAATCCCTGTTTTTCAGTGGTTGTTGATTGTAATGATAGCAGTAATTCTTATTACTACTGTATCAACAATTACTTCTGAAGGCTTTGTTCTTATTTCCTTGGTTAAGTCAGCGTTCGTGTCTTCTGTGTTAGTTGCTTTAATTTTGTTAAAACAACTAGATTCACTGGAACTTTTCTCTGGAAAGATAGGTCAGTATTCCGCTGAGGATGTCATCAATATTATCGATGATAAGAAATAATCAAAATAACTTCTTGTTTTAATGGTGGTCTATAGTAAGATTGTACCTAATTGGTTTCTAATTTATTAATAATTAATTTAAAAATATGAACGAAGAAAACAAAAAAGAAAATATTTGGTTGGCCGTTTCTGTAGTTGTCGCTGGAGCGATAATTGCTGCGGCAATAATTTTTACAAGCTCTCCCGCTCAGAAATCTGATCCACAGATTGCCTATTCTAAATTTATGAGTGGTGTTAATTTGGAACTTGATAATTTATCAACAACAGTACAGGTTCCTGATTTATCAAAAATCAGAAATCCTGATGAGAATGATCACATTGTCGGAAATCTTGACGCTGAAGTAATCATTGTCGAATATTCAGATTCTGAATGTCCTTTCTGCAAAATTTTGCACAATACCTTGAAAGACTTGACGATAACTTACGGTGACAAAATTGCCTGGGTTTACAGATCTTTGCCATTGCCTAGTTTGAATGAAAAAGCGGCCTTGGCAGCACATGCAGCTGAATGCGCCGGAGAATTTGGTGGTAATGAAAAATTCTGGGAATACCTAAATGCAACATATGATGTAACACGATCAAATGACAGATTTGATTTATCACAAATATCAATCATCGCAGAGAATATTGGTCTAGATGCAGATAAATTGAACAAATGTATTTCAGAAGAAAAATATGTTTCTGTACTTGCAACAAATATTCAAGAAGCATTAGACGCGACAGCCGGAAGACTGGGCACACCTTTTTCTGTAGTTATCGCTGCGGATGGATCAAGAACGGTTGTTAATGGCGCGCAGCCAAAAGAGAACTGGGTTTTACTTATTGACTCTCTGTTGAATAAATAATTTGCTATAATTTAGCAAATGGAACCAGAACGAAAGATTATAAAAATTCGTAGTTCTAATGAAGCGCACGAAAATAGTGACAAGATCAAAAAGGATCTTAACACCGCTCTTGTTGAGTATGAAAAAGTTAAGAAACTAGTTGATTATTTTGTTCTAGGATTGATGCTTGTTGTGGTTTTATACACTCTTTCATAATTTTGCTTTAACGGTATTTTTGCGCTAGTCTGTTTATCTATATCTCAGATGAAAATTCTTGATGGGAAAAAAGTAAATAAGAAAATCGAATCCGAATTGTTTTTGGAATTAACAAATTCGGCAGTTAAGCCTGTCTTGAAAATTATTCAAATTGGCAACAATGATTCTTCAAATATTTATATTTCTCAAAAAATCAAATTTGCGGAAACGATCGGTGTTAAAGCAAATGTTTTAAAATTTGTTGGCGACACGAGTAGTGAGGAGATTATTTCTGAAATCAATAAAGTAAATTCTGACCCAGCAGTTCACGGTATCATTGTTCAATTACCGATTCCTTCGCATTTGGATAAAAATAAAATTATTGATTCAATTAGTCCAATAAAAGATGTCGATGGTTTGACTAGGGAAAATATTTCGAGATTATTGAGAAATGAAGGTGGCGGAATCGTTCCGGCGACAACCCGTGGAATTTTTGAAATTCTTGATCATTACAAAATAAAAATTCCTGGAAAAAATGTTGTAATCATTGGGCGCTCTAATTTGGTTGGACGCCCAACGGCAATTGGCTTTTTAAACCGTGACGCAACTGTTACAATTTGTCATTCAAAAACAAAAGATTTAAAAGAGAAAATTCGCAAAGCAGATATTATTATTTCTGCAGTAGGGAAACCGGGCTTCTTGAATAAAAGTTTTTTCAATAAAAATCAAATAGTAATCGGAGTCGGAATATCCCGGGATAAGAAAGGTAAAATCGCGGGCGATATTGATATTAACGGCTTAAAAGCTCGTGCTTTTACACCGGTTCCTGGTGGAATTGGCCCCATGACAGTAGCGTGTTTGTTTAAAAATCTTTTTGATTCTTATAAAAAACAGTTAAAAATGCAAAAAAAATAAATAATTGTATAATCAACGTATTAATAATTAATTTAAAAATATGAATTATCGAAAAATTTTTGAAAATTGGCAGGTCGCCTTTGGATACATAACCATGGCTCTGCTGGTTGTTGCTGTTTTGTTATCCGTATATCTGGTCGCAGTTACTATAAATGTTTGGGACGACCCATACATAAATAGTATTTCTGTTACTGGCAAAGGTGAAGTAACGGTTATTCCTAATATTGCATCGTTTGATTTTACTGTTACCGAGGCTTCAGAGAATGTTGAGACGGCACAAAATATGGCCGGAGAAAAAATTAGCAAAGCTCTTGATTATTTGAAAAATAACAACATCGAAGAAAAAGATTTAAAGACTACTGGTTATAATATTTACCCAAAATATCAATGGGTTAGAGATTGGTCGTGCACAACAGAATATTGTCCTGGAGGCCGCAACGAAATTATTGGTTATGAAGTAAGCCAAACTGTTACTGTCAAAGTACGTGACACACAAAAGGCTGGGGAATTACTTTCTGGTGTTGGTGCGGTTGGTATTTCAAACATAAGTAGCCTGAATTTCACAACAGATGATCCGGAATCTATTCGCGAATCAGCCAAGAAAGAAGCTATAAGGGATGCAAAAGAAAAGGCGGCGGTAATTGAAAAGGAATTAGGAATTAAGCTTGGAAAGATTACCTCCTTTGGTGAAGATCAGGGTTATTATCCAGTTGATGGACGAGGTTATGGATCTGCTGAATCGGTGATGATGAAATCTGACATGATGATTCAAGAAGTTCCAGCCGGAGAAGAGGTTGTTTCTTATACGGTATATATAAGTTACGAAATAAAATAATTCAAACATTCGTTGTTTGACTAAAAAAGCCCGCGGTGCTACTATTGACCTGTCAGCCCGAGAGGGCTTTTTTAAATAACCAAAAAATATATGGGATTAATAAATTTTTTCAAAGATGCGACAGGCGAATTAAAACACATTAGTTGGCCGTCAAAAAAACAAACAATAGTTTACACAGTGCTTGTTATTGTGATTTCTGTAGTGGTTTCACTTTATCTTGGACTGTTCGATTTTATCTTTGTCGACATTATCAAAAACTTTTTCGTTAGATAAATAATATGTCAAAACAACAACCAACACGCGAACGAAATTGGTACGCGATCCACACTTATGCTGGATATGAAAATGCTGTTGCCAAAAACTTGGCGCAAAGAATTGAGTCATTAGGAATGGAAGAAAAGATTTTTAATGTTCTTGTTCCGACTGAAAAGAAAATAAAAATAAAGGGAAACAAAAGAGTAGAAGTTGATGAAAAAGTTTACCCCGGTTATGTTCTGGTTGATATGATTGTGACCGATGATTCTTGGTATGTCGTCAGAAACACACCTCGTGTTACAGGGTTCGTTGGTTCTGGTGTTTTCCCAGTTCCTTTGTCAAAAAAAGAAGTTGATGAATTGTTTGGAAGAATGAAAAATGACACCGCAAAACACAAAATTGATTTGATGGTTGGAGATGTGGTAATGGTTGTCGATGGCCCTTTCAAGGAATTAGAAGGTCGAGTAGAAGAAATTGACGAGGCTCGTGGAAAAATCAAGGTAAACGTTTCAATGTTCGGTCGAGAAACACCAGTTGAACTTGATTTCTTGCAAGTTAAGAAAATTTAAGCTAATATCACGAAACATAAACCATGGCTAAGAAAATACAAAAAATTATAAAAGTTCAGGCAATTGGTGGTCAGGCAAAACCAGCTCCACCTTTGGGTCCAACTTTGGGTCAGGCAGGTATTAACATTGGTGAATTCATCAATAAATTTAATACTGAAACCAAGGAAAGAATGGGCGAAGTCGTTCCAACAATTATTACTGTTTTTGAAGATAGAAGTTTTGCTTTGGAATATAAAACTGCTCCAGCAGCTGCGCTTATCTTGAAAGCGATCGGAAAGGACAAGGGTTCCGGTGCTAATAAACTTTCAAAAATTGGAACTATTACAAAAGCTCAAATAAAAGAAATTGCAGAAAAGAAGATGGCGGATTTAAATGTAAATTCTATTGAAGCAGCGATGAAAACTATAGAGGGAAGTTGTCGTGCTATGGGTGTAGAAGTTAAATAAATAATTAAAAAACCACAATACTTTTATTCGTTCCAGTCCTCGGGTTTCACCCTGCGGAGGAACTCAAAAAATATTATGGTTTTTTGGTTTAGGCGGCAGAAAATTATCTCTCTACAATTTGGAATTCGTATTTATAATCTTCTTCACTAGATTTTCTGCTTGAAATTATTTTTGTAAATCCGGCAGAAACATAATCGGGGAATTTTGCCGGACCATCAATGTCTACGTCAACAATCGTCACATATATTCTGTCGGCATATTTCATTGTCGCTTCGTAAATACCTGCTCCACCGATTACAAATATTTCATTTGAATCAAGTTCACTGGCTTTTTCGATTGCCGCTTCGATTGATCCGCAAACAAAATGTCCGTCAGGAACTTTGTATTCAGGATTATTTGTTACAACAACAGATATTCGATTAGGAAGTGGCTTTCCACTAAATTCCTCCCAGGTTTTTCTACCCATGATAACTGGATGACCAGTAGTCTTCTCCTTGAAATATTTAAAATCTTCACTGATGTGCCAAGGAATTCCACCACCTTCTTTTCCGATCGTTCTCGAACCCTTTGCGATCGCCACAATCAAACTAATTTTCGGATTATTTTTTGTTTCCATTTTCTTTCCTATCCAAATTAATTTTATATTTATCCTTCATCTCCAAAATCTGACCTTTTTTGATCATGTCGTAATCTTTATATTTTTTATTCAAGATGAAACCCTCAACAACATCTTTTTGATGATATGTTCCTTCTGGTTTTTTTGCTGGTTCACATAATTCATGAAAAGTAATCTGACAGAATCTTTCTCCTGGATAAAGTCTGATTGAGTGAGCGCTAGTATTATTTCTAATTGGAATAATTAATTGACCTTCATATCCCGCATCGACGATGCCGGTCAAATCGACAGATAATCCACGACGATTTGTCGAAGATTTTGGATAAAGCACAGACATTAAATCATCTGGCCATTTTATTGATTCGAATGTGGCCGCCAAAACGTGTTCTTCTGGTAAAAGCTCAAAATATTGTCCTTTCTCAAGCTCAACAACGTCATACAAATTAGAAACATTTTCACTGTTTAAATGATCAACACGTAAAGATTCCCGGCCATTTTCTGTAAGGTGCCAACTTTTTGGAATCATAAAAGTATAACCAAGTCGTAAATCGACAGCGTGCGCCTGCAGTTGAAATTCATCTAGTTGTGGTTTAAAAGTAATATCACCATTTTTTATTCTTTCTAATATTTGTTTGCTGGTTAATACTGACATATTTTTATAGTTATTTTTTAATTTATTTTGCAATTTTTAATCCACCAATATTTTCAAGCGGATGATATTGTTTATTAAGATTACTAAAAATTTCATCGAGAAGTTTTTTATCTTTCTTTTCCGCGCGAGCAAAACTATTTTTTGGCAATTCTAATTTTATCGGTGAGTGTTCGTGCTTTCTTTTTATAACTTCCTTGGCTCCAGCATAATGATTCTCATAAATATGTGCGTTTGAAATTGAGTGAGAATAAACTCCAACCCCAACGCCTAATTTTTGTGCCAAAATATTTTGTAATAAACAAAATCCGGCGACATCAAAAGGGAATCCAAGCATCATGTCGTTTGATCTAACCATATTATGTAAATGCAATTTCCCGCCGATAATATTTACAGTAAAAGTATAAGGACAAGGAACATTGGCTTTTTTTGCAGCACCAAGCCCGTCTTGTCCGGGATCCCATGTGACAACAACTGCCTGACGAGAACTTGATTCTTTTTCTAATAATTTTATTAACGCCCTAATTTGGTCGCGACCAAAATGTTTTCGCCATCTGTATCCGTAGGCGACCGTTACGACATCGCCAGGATTAGTAAAAGCATCCCAAATTTTTGTATAGTCACGTAAAAAATCTTCTGGCTTTCTTGCTCCACTCAAAAACCAAATTTGTTCAGCGATAATAGATTTTAATGGGACTTTTCGAAGCGTCTGCAAAGGGAAACCGTCTTTTTCAACATCGATACTAAAATGAACTCCCGGTAAAACTGTACATTCCATTTTTGTTCGTTCGGAATATTCTTTGATCCCATTCGTCATTATGTCTTTTAAAATCTTCTGATAAATTTGATCAAATTTTGTCATAATAAAAAGATTATAACACTTAAAAATAATT
>CAYWTD010000019.1:0-12871 GCA_964461185.1 uncultured Candidatus Saccharibacteria bacterium
ATAAAAATTTTGTTTTGGCCGGAATGGGAGGTTCTCATTTATCGGCTGGTATTTTAAAAACCTACAAACCGGATTTGAATTTGTATATTCATCTTGATTACGGTGTTCCAGAATATACAAAAGAGTTTTGTCGAGAAACATTATTTATCGCCAGCTCGTATTCAGGAAATACAGAAGAAATAATAGATTTTCTTGATGAATCTTATTCTCGTGGGCATGAAGTTTTAGTCATTTCAACTGGCGGAAAATTAATTGATTTTGCAAAGGAAAATAAATTACCATATATTCAATTACCAAAAATTGATATTCAACCGCGTCTTGCTGTTGGCTATTCTACAATTGCTTTGGCTATGGTGGTTTTACCTCAAATCATGCCGGAACTTTTATCCTTAGCGAAAACATTGAATCCGCAAAAGATCGAAGCTCAGGGAGATTCTATCGCTGAAAGCCTGTTCGGAAAAATTCCAATTATTTATTCTTCAAATACAAATAGATATATTGCATATAATTGGAAGATAAAATATAACGAAACCGCTAAAATTCCTGCTTTTTGTAATGTTTTTCCAGAATTAAATCATAATGAAATGCAGGGTTACGATTTCATTGCCGATAACGAGGCTCTCTCAAAGAATTTTCACTTTATTATCTTGAAAGATAAATCTGATGATGAAAGAGTCATAAAAAGAATGGATGTTTTGCAACAACTTTTTGAAGAAAAAGGTCTTTGTGTGACGGAAATTTACTTGGACGGTAATAGTCGCTTTGAACAAATTTTCAATGCACTTCTATTAGCTGATTGGGCAACTATCAATATAGCTAAGAAATACAAAGTTGATCCAGATAAGGTTCCTTTTATTGAAAAGTTCAAAAAGAAAATTTCGTAAAATTTTATTTGTGCTAAAATTTAATTGATGAATAAAGAATGGTATCGTGAAGATACTAAAAAAATCACTGCTCTTTTTAATGTTTCTCTAGAAAGAGGATTAACTGATGCACGGGTCAATGAAAGCCGGCGCAAATTTGGCTCGAATATTTTATCCAAGGAAAATCCTCGATCAACTTTTGATATTTTTGTAAGTCAATTTAAAAGTCCGCTAATTTATGTTTTATTGCTAGCTGCCGTTATTGTTTTAATAATGGGAGATTTCCTTGAAGCCACGGTTATTCTTCTTATTGTTTTTATAAATAGTTTGATGGGTACAATCCAAGAGGGTAAGGCCCAAAATACTCTACTTGCGCTTAGTAAAATTATTAAAAGTTTCGTTGTTGTTATTAGAAACGGACAGCAACATAAAATTCCAGATTATGAATTGGTTCCGGGTGACATTATTGTTTTAAAAGATGGTGAATCAATAGGTGCAGACGCCAGGGTTTTTGAAAGTAATTCTCTGACAGTTAATGAATCTTCTTTGACAGGAGAGTCGGCCATGGTTACAAAAATCTCAGAGCCAATTCTGGCAACAGGGCTTTCAAATTCAGATCAAGTAAATATGGTTTTCCGCGGAACTTATGTTGTGGCTGGGGCGGGCAAAGCGATTGTAATTAGGACAGGTATAGAAACTGTTGTCGGAAGTATTTCAGAAAAACTTTCTGAATTACATATGGACGTTCCTCTTAAAAAAAATATTCAAAATCTTTCAAAACTTATTGTTTATTTCGTAATTCTGATAGGAATTTTTACTTTTTTCCTTGGACTATATTCTGGTTATGGTTTACTGGATCTTTTTACAACAATTGTTGCCATTTCAGTTTCTGCAATTCCAGAAGGGTTACCCGTTATTGTCACTCTTGTTTTGACTACTGGTGTTTGGAGAATGAGCAAGCAAAATGTTTTAGTGAAAAAATTACAGGCCGTTGAAGCTCTGGGTCAGGCGAAAGTCATCGCTCTTGATAAAACTGGAACGATTACAAAAAATCAAATGGCGGTTGAAAGGATTTTTATTAATAATGAATTTATAAATGTCACGGGTTCGGGGTATGAACCAGAAGGTGCGCTAATTTCCGGGCACAAAAAAGTCTCAGTAAAAGAAATTAAGGGCCTGGAAACTTTGTTTTATGCATCATCTTTGACCGCAACTGCCGAAGTTATTCCAAATTCCGAAGGAGATTGGATTCTACATTATGGTGATCCGACGGAGGCAGCACTTTTGGTTTTGGCCAAAAAATTTGGATACGACAAAGTCGAACTTACAAATAAGTTAAAGAAAATTTTTGAGATCCCTTTTGATATGAGGAACAAATATCATGCGGCGATTCATGAAATTAAAAGTCGACATGTTTTTTTGGTTGCCGGCGGGCCGGAGGTCATTTTAAATCATTCAAAAAATATTTTAATGAATGGTCGTGCACGTAAAATTACCAAAGAAGATCTTGAAAAAATAAATTTGGCTACAAAAGAACTTGCCTCATCTGGTTATCGTGTTTTGGCAATTGCAACTAGTACAAAAATCAAAAGCGGCGTAAACATACAACATTTACCAGAATTAAATTTTGTTGGATTTGTTGGAATTTCCGATGCAATTAGACCAGAGGTTGCTGATTCAGTAAAATCAGTCAGATCTGCTGGAATAAAGGTTTTAATGATTACAGGTGATCACGTGGAAACTGCAACCGCTATTGCCAAAAAAATTGGAATTATGGGCGACAATGACAAAGTTTTATCTGGTACTGAAATGAACGAAATTGATGACGTTGATTTGCCTAAAAGAATTGAGGGCGTAACTGTTTTTGCGAGAGTTACCCCTAGCGATAAATTACGAGTTATTGAGGCCTATAAAAGAAGAGGCGAAACTATTGCAATGACTGGTGACGGTGTAAATGACGCCTTATCTTTGGTTGCAGCAGACATCGGCGTCGCGATGGGTAAAATTGGTACAGAGGTTGCGCGAGAAGCTTCTGACATTATTTTACTTGATGATAAGTTTGGAAATATTGTAAATGCTGCCGAAGAAGGACGAAATATATTTTTGACAATTAAAAAAGCTGTTTTGTTTTTATTATCAACAAATGTTACCGGACCGCTACTCGTTGTATTTGCGATTATACTTCAAATACCAATTCCATTTACACCAATTCAAATAATTTGGTTGAATTTGGTGACAGACACATTTTTGGTTGTGGCTATGGCTTTTGATGCGAAAGAAAATAATTTATTAAAAGAAAAATTTGTTAAACCAAGTAAATATATTGTGGATAAATTGATGAGCATCAGAATACTATTAATCGCTGGCGTGATGATTTTTATGACGCTATGGCTGTTTAATCAATATCTGGAAGTGGACATAAGAAAAGCTTTAACTATCTCATTAACACTTCTTACTGTTTTTCATTTATATAACATTTTCAATGTTCGCTCGGTAAAAGATTCGGTTTTTTCAATTAAAAAAAATGGCAATAAGTATATGACAATGGGAATTTTGGCCGTATTAATTCTGCATATTTTTGCAATTTACAATCCTTTTATGCAAGGAATTTTAAACACCACAGCGCTAAATTTCTTTGATTGGATGATAATTTTGATTGCTGGTTCTTCAATAATAGTAGTTGAGGAGATCAGAAAATTATTATATCGTAAAAACTTTTTTGGTAAAAATCATTTTGCCTGATAAAATAGTTTTATATGAAAGAAAATTTTGAAAAATACTTTAGAGCATCGAATTATTTGAGCGTAACACAGATTTTTTTACAAGATAACTTTTTATTAGAAGAACCGCTTAAACCGGAACACATAAAGCAAAGATTGCTTGGCCACTGGGGAACTTGTCCTGGTATAAATTTTGTTTATATTTTTCTTAATAAATTAGTCAAAGACCACAACGCTGATGTTCTGTATGTTGTCGGCCCGGGTCACGGCTATCCAGCTGTTCAAGCGAACCTTTTTATTGAAGGAACACTCGGAGAATATTATCCAAACGCAAAAATAAACGCTGATGGAATTGCTTATATCTCAAAACAATTTAGTTGGCCATATGGATTTCCAAGTCATTCAAGTCCTCATACTCCCGGTGTAATTCTTGAGGGCGGGGAACTTGGTTACTCTCTTTCAACTTCTTTTGGTGCGGTTCAGGATAATCCGGATTTATTGGTTGCATGTCTTGTCGGCGATGGTGAGGCTGAGACCGGGCCAATTGCTACTGCTTGGCACACAAATAAATTTATAAATCCTAAAACTGATGGAGCTGTTTTGCCGATTTTGCATTTAAATGGTTACAAAATTTCTGGCCCAACAGTTTTTGGAAGAATGTCAGATGAAGAGTTAAAAAAACTATTTGAAGGTTATGGATATAATCCATATTTTGTCGACGAAAATAATGGCGATGTATTTGATCAAATGGAAAAAATAACTGAAAAATGTTATTCGGAAATCAAGAAAATTCAAACTGACGCCCGTTCTGGTAAAAAAATAATTAAACCAAAATGGCCAATGATTATTTTACGAACTCCAAAAGGATGGACTGGACCAAAAGTTCTTCATAACAAAAAAATAGAGGGAAATCATTTTTCTCATCAAGTTGTAGCGTCAAATCCTCGAATTGATCAAGAAGAGTTTGCTACTCTTGAAAACTGGCTTCGATCATACAAATTCGAGGAACTATTTGATAAAGAAAATGGTTTTATAAAAGAAATTACAAACCTTATACCAGAAGGAAATAAAAGAATTGGTAAAAACAAACACGCTTTTGGTGGTCCGGAAGTTTATAAACCGCTTTTGCTGCCAGATGCCAAAAAGTTTGAAGAAGATGTTTCAAGACCAGGAATTGTTGGTTCAAGTTCTATGCGCAGGGCTGGAGAATATTTGAATGAAGTATTTAAATTAAACAAAGATAACTTCAGATTTTTCTCACCCGATGAAACTTATTCAAACAAACTGGACAAAATTTTCGAGACGACAAAAAGAAGTTTTGTTTGGCCAATAGAAGAGTGGGATGATGATTTGGGTGAAGGGCGTGTAATGGAAATGTTGTCCGAACACACTCTCCAGGGATTAATTCAAGGTTACGTTTTGACTGGTCGTCACGGAGTCTTTGCGTCGTACGAAGCGTTTATTCAAATTATCGCAAGTATGGCTGATCAATATGCAAAATTCTTGAAACAAGCCGCAGAAATGCCTTGGAGAGGGACAATACCGTCAATTAACTACATTTTAACTTCATCTGGATGGCGCCAAGAACACAATGGTTTTTCTCACCAAAATCCAGGATTTATTGACAATGTTTTACAGCGTCAGGGAGATTTTATAAATGTCTTTTTCCCAGCAGACGGCAGTTCAACTTTAGCGATTTTAGAAAAAAGTCTCTCTTCAACAAACGGAATAAATGTTATCGTGGCCGGAAAAACGCTTGATCCAAGATGGATTAATTATGAAGAGGCAAAATCTCAAATTGAAGATGGTTTGGGCATTTGGAAATTTGCGAGTGATGATAATCCGGATATAGTTTTTGCGGGTGTTGGTGATTATCTAACAAAAGAAGCTTTGGCTGCGACACAATTATTACGTGAAGAAATTCCAGAAATCAAGATCAGATTTGTAAACGTAATTTCACTTTCTTCATCTGGATTTGGTTGTGGCGGAAATGTTATGTCGAGAAAAGATTACCACAGATTTTTTACAGAAGATAAACCAGTAATTTTTAATTTCCACGGATACCCTCAAACAATAAAACAAATTTTGTTTGATTATGGAGATGATCCAGATCGATTCAAAGTTAATGGTTATATTGAAAATGGTTCAACAACTACACCATTTGATATGCACATTAGAAATCAAACAAGTCGCTATCATTTATTAATGGACGCTTGTAGATTTCTTTCAGAAAATGGAACGATAAAGAAGGATTTGTCTGAAAAAATTATTGATAAATATAATCAAAAATTAAAAGAACACAGAACCTTTATTAAAAAATTCGGAGTTGATCCAGAAGAAATTGAAAATTGGCAGTGGCAAAGATAAATATGAAAACAATAATTGTAAATAATGGTAGCTCATCAAAAAAATATGCTTTGTTTGATGATGATAAAGAAATTTTGTTTGCACACTATGAAAAAACCCCGACAAATTTTATTTTGACGGAGACCGTTAACGATGTTGATACTGAAACCGAAATTGATGAAGCTTTTTTTGTGGAAAGTTTTTCTGATTTTGTTAATAAATTAATTACAAATAAATTAATTGCAAACAGAAAAGAAATTTCAGCTGTCGCAGTCAGGGTGGTGGCGCCGGGTCTATATTTTCAGGAGCATCGTTTGATTGACAAAGAATATTTATTTAATCTGGATAATATTTCTGATTTGTCACCACTTCATGTAAAACCTGCTCAACAAGAAATCTCTAATATAATTGAGGAACTAAGTGACGCGAAAATTTTTGCGATCAGTGATAGTGCATATCACAAAACGATGAATCAAAGCGCAAAACTTTATGCTTTTCCAAAGAAGCTTATTGAAAAACTTGGTTTGTATAGATACGGATATCATGGAATTTCTGTGAATTCTGTTGTAGATGATTTAAAAAATAACTATGGAGAATTTAATAACGTCATTGTTTGTCATCTTGGGGGAGGGTCAAGTATTACTGCAGTAAAAAACGGACAAAGTTTTGACACAACAATGGGCTTTTCACCGCTTGAAGGTTTGCCAATGGCGACTCGTGCAGGTAGTGCTGATCCAAATGCTTTGATTTCGATTATGAATTCAGAGGATTTTGATACAAAAGAACTTCAGAATTTTCTTTATCGAGATTGTGGTGTAAAAGGATTGAGCGGTATTTCCAATGATACTCGTGTAATTCTGGATGAAGTTGCAAAAGGAAATCAGGATGCGACAAAAGCTCTGGATTTATATGTTTATCAAATTCAAAAAACTATTGGCTCTTATTTTACTGTCCTTGGCGGTCTTGATGCTGTGATATTTACCGGAACAATTGGCGAAAGATCAGCTGAAGTAAGAAAAAGAATTTGTGCCAAGTTACAAATTCTTGGTATAGAACTTGACCCTGGAAAAAATAAACTTCAAATTACCGATGACGGTCCAATTCACGGCCCTAATTCAAAGGTAAAAATCTTTGCAATTCGTACAAAAGAGATAAAAGAAATGTCTAAAATACTCCAAACACTCGTATAATCTTGTGTTATAATAGTCAAAGTATGATTAAAAAATTCAAACCGAAATTGATAGCCTTTTTTGTGTCTTTAATAGTGATTGTGGTTGCGATTTATGTTGTCGGATTGTTTAGAAACGGAAATTATGAGACTTATACTGTCTTAAAAAATGATTTTATTTTGACAACAAATGTTTCTGGAAAAGTTGTTCCTGGTCAAGAAATCAATTTATCTTTTGAAACTCCTGGTAAAGTTAGCGTTATAAACGCCAAAATTGGTGATGAAGTAAAAGAGGGCGATATTTTAGCGCGTCTTAATTCCACCCAAATTGATAGTGAAATCGAAGAGTCTTTGGCAAATTTGGAAAGCCAACAAGCGAAACTTGATGAAATTTCTGGAAACGACGAGTTACAAAGTAAATTAGAAAGTTCTAGAAAATCTTTAATTTCTATTTTGAAAAAATCTTATGTTTCATCTGACGATATTATTAGAAATACAGTCGACGCATTCTTTACGGATCCTGCTTCTTCGGCGCCAGAATTTTCAATGGCTTTAGCCGATTATTTCACTAGAAAAGATATTGAACAAAAAAGAGTAGAAATAGAGAAATTACTTGTCAGTTGGGAAGATGAGGTCGTGGATTTGGATTCAGATAAAGTTTCATTATCTATTGCGGAAAAATTTGTCGCGAATTTGAAAAATATAGAAGTTCTTCTTTCTACAATTTCTTCTGGCGGAAGTAAATTTGCTTCTGGAGCCGACAAGACACAAGAACAGATTAGTGCTTATAGATCAAATATCAGCCAGGCAAGAACCGTGGTTTCTTCGCTAATTGTTGAAATCAATTCTGCGACTGATTCGGTTCGATCTGTCGAGGCAGAAATTCCAGTATTAACAGCTTCTATAAATAGCGCTCAGGCGGTTGTTAGTCGTTTAACTGCAAAAAGCGGGGATTATGTTGTAAGAGCGCCTTTTGATGGAATTATAACAAGTAAGGATGTTGAACTTGGTGTTGTAGTTTCTTCAGGTCAAAAAGTTTTTTCTATGATTGGTAAACAACCTCTCGAAATAGAAAGTTTTGTTCCAGAAGTAAATATTGCCGGAGTCGATCTGGGTGACCCGGCAATTGTGACATTCGACGCTTTTAATCAAGATTTTAGAATGGATGCAATTGTCTCTCATATTGATCCAAGGGAAACAGTAAAAGACGGTATAACAACATACAGAATTCTATTTCAATTTAATGAATTTAATCAAAAAGTTTTGTCTGGAATGAATACAGAAATAGAAATTGAAAAGGATCGACTAAGCGATCAAATTGTTATTCCGCGATATTTGATAAAAATAAAAAATGGCGAAAATTATGTGACGAAATTGTCCTTGAGTAAAAGAGAAGATATAAAAATAAATCTGGGCGATAAGGATTCCAAAGGCAATGTTGTTGTTACTTCTGGATTGTCTGCCGGTGATAAAATCGTTGTGCCAAATTAAAACATGTTTGATTCAAAATCTATTAAAGTTGGTTGGTTTCTGGGCTATCGCCAAATAAAACGCGCGTCATTGTGGACCAATCTTTTGATAGTTTTGATTATGATTTTGACTTTCCTAAATCTTGTTGTTGTTTCTGGACTTTTGGTTGGTTTGATTGAGGGCGCTGTGCAAACAATAAAACAGCACTATATCAGTGATGTTTTTGTTTCGAAATTAAAAGAGAAAAATTATATTGAAAATAGTAGTAGTTTGATTTCTACTATTGAAAATACACCAGGAATTTCAGAATATTCAGCCAGATATTTGGTCTCAGGTATTGTTGAAGCAAATTATCAGGAAAGAGTAAATTTTGATGATGTTCCAGAACAGACCGGCGCAATTATTGCTGGAATTGATCCAGCGAAAGAAGACGCCGTTACTGGCTTGGCCTCATTAATTATTGAGGGTGAATATTTGAATGAAGATGATTTTGATAAAGTTATAGTCGGTTCGATGCTTCTTGAAAAATATTTGAATATTGATTCACCTGGATTTGTTGTTTTGCGTGATGTTGAAATTGGTTCAAAAATTAGATTGAAAATCGGTGACAATGTCAGGGAAGTTATTGTAAAGGGAATCACAAAAGGTAAGGCGGATGAAATTGATCGTCGAATTTTTATGAATGATAAACAATTAAGAAGCATGACTGGTCGTGATGATTTGAATGTGGGTGAAATTTCTATTTCTGTAAAAGGTAATTATTCGCCAGAATATGTTCGTGATGTTTTTATTGATAACGGTTTTGATCGTTTTGCCAGAATTCAAACTTTTGATGAAGCACAACCAAAATTTATTATTGATATGAAAAATACTTTTGCATTACTGGGTACGATTATCAGTTCGATCGGTCTTGCTGTTGCTGCCATTACAATTTTTATTGTTATTTTTATAAATGCTGTTACAAGACGAAAATATATAGGAATCATGAAAGCAATTGGAACGAGCGGCAGGTCAATAGAGCTTGCATATGTCTTCCAATCGCTTATATACGCTATTGTGGGATCTGTCGTTGGCTTGTTATTGGTTTACGGCCTACTTATCCCATATTTTGATAACAATCCCATAAATTTCCCATTTAGTGATGGAATTTTGGTTGCGCCAACAATGGTCACGGGCATCAGAGTTATTGTCCTTATAATTGTCACAGCCTTGGCTGGATATATTCCAGCCAGAATGATTGTAAAGAAAAATACCCTTGATTCTATTTTGGGTAGAAATTAAATTATGAAATCAATTATTAAAGCCAAAGGAATAATTAGAACTTTCATTGATGGTGAAGTAAAAACACCGGTTTTGCGCGGTATTGATTTGGAGGTTCGTGAAGGAGAGTTTCTGTCTATTATGGGTCGTTCTGGTGCCGGTAAAAGTACTTTTCTTTATCAACTTGGTTTACTTGATGATCCAAACGAGGGATCCTTGGAGATTGATGGTGTTGATGTAATGAAGCTTGATTGGTCAAAGAAAACAGATTTTCAATTGGAATATTTGGGCTATGTTTTTCAGGATTATGCACTGGTTCCAGAATTGAATGCTGTTGAAAACGTATCATTGCCACTTTTGATGCGAGGAATTTCTCCAAAAATTGCATTAAAAAAAGCCGAAGAAGTTTTACATACTCTTGATCTTAATCGACAGATCCATAATTTTCCAAGTCAATTGTCAGGAGGTGAACAACAGCGCGTTTCAATTGCCAGAGCGATTGTTGATGAACCAAAAATTATTTTTTGTGATGAACCTACAGCAAACTTGGATTCAGTTTCTGCTAGGGTCGTAATTGATATTTTGAAAAAATTAAACGAAAAAGGTCAAACGATTGTTATGGTGACTCACGAAGAAGAATATGCAAAAGAAACAGACAGAATAATTAGACTGGTTGATGGAATGATAGAGAGGGAGGAGATTTTGAAGAAATAATTTCATAAACCAAGCAAATATCTTTATTCGAACCGAGTCCCCCGGTCTACGACCTGCGGAGGATCTCAAAAGATATTTGTTTAGTTTTTAGTGTTGATTGACAACTGCGTATAAAAAATGTATAATGCTTTCAGTTAAATATTGCTCTTTGAAAACGAATTGTGAGAGTTAGTCACAACTTTTAGGAACCAAAATTTGGTTTTTGAAAGCTGTGACTAATGTAGTTCGGCCCCCGCTTCGGGTAGAGCAAAAAATCGGCGATTAGCCGGAAGGAGATAGAGATGAGTGATATTCGAGAGTTGAAAAATTTGACCCACGGTCAAACAGATGCTGTTCTACTCAAGATTGGTGACCAAACCGGTCTTGGACTCGCCGAAGGTGCTCAGGCCTTTCTACGCGACGAGTACGAAATTGTTCGCAAGGCGAGAAAACTGCTCGAGCTCATGGGTACGGTGAAGGTCAATATTTCAAAGAAATTCATCTTGGGGAAATACCTCTTCGATAACCCGGGCAAGATCAAGCTCTATTATCTCGGCGACAACTTCAAGGAGTGGTTCATGGCTGGCGCAAGCAAGCAAGAAGAACCCGTCGGTGAGCAAGAGCTTCTTAATACAAAGCTCACCGAGAAATCGTTTGATGTTCAGATCATCGAGGAATTAGGTGGCAAGGCTAAAGCCGAAACCACACTATCTGAAATGTTCGCCCAGATTGAAAAGCAACCGAACGGACAAGAAGGTGCTCTGCTGACCAATGGTTACGCAAACATCTTCTACTGTCGTGACACGGGCGATGTCCTGCGAGCTGTGTGCGTGTTCTGGCGCACTTATGGTTGGTACGTGCGCGCCGACTCGGTCGGGTATCCGAGCGCTCGGATCGCTGGCGACCAGGTGTTCTCTCGCAATTCATAGTGCATAGGACTCTAGAAACCTCTGGTTTCTGACCCTTTGTCACTTTGACACGTTGACCCTTGGTTTTGTCTGTGATTTATCACAGCAGACCAGGAGTCAATTTTTTATATTAGAAAATCAGACAAAACAAAAACCCCGCCGAAGCGGGGCTTTTGTTAAAGTATTTATATAACGCTAACTTTGATAGCTTGTGGTCCTTTTTGTCCATCAGCAACTTCGAATTCTACAGCTTCACCACCTTTTAGGTCGTTAAACTCAGCATTCTGAAGTTCATTTGAATGGAAGAAAAGATCTTTTTCTGCTCCGTCATATTTGATAAAGCCGTAGCCTTTGTCCATGACGCGAACGATTGTTCCTTTTTGCATCTCTTTAAAATAAACTAAACGAATAAAATCTCAAATAAACACACAAAAGATTAAACTCGACTTAGTTCTACTTTAGTAGTTATTTGATGTTTACAAGTATACCAAAATGAATAGAAAAGTCAAGCTTGGAATTTACTTTAATTTTATGTAAATGTGCCTTATATGTTAAAATAATTTAACTTATTTTAAAAAATATGAAAGCAAAAATCATTGGTTTTAGCGTTTTAATAATAATTCTTGTGATAAGTTTGTTTATTATGGGAAAAGGAGATAATGAAATGACAAATAATATGGAAAATAAAATTGTAACTTTAAAAACGAATTTGGGTGATATTAAAATTGAATTGTTTGCAGCAGAAGCACCAGAAACAGTTGCAAATTTTATAAAATTGGCCGAATCAGATTTTTATAATGAAACAAAATTCCATCGCGTCATAAAAGATTTTATGATTCAAGGGGGTGATCCTTTATCAAAAGAGGTGGCACAGAAAAATTTCTGGGGAACAGGTGGACCTGGTTATGTTTTTGACGATGAAATAAATAATGTGAATTTGGTTCAGGGCGTGATAGCAATGGCCAATGCCGGACCAAATACAAATGGCAGTCAATTTTTTATTATCACCGCACCAGAAACAACTTGGCTACAGGGAAAACACACTGGTTTTGGAAAAGTTATCGAGGGGATGGATGTGCTTATGAAAATTCAGGACATAGAAACCGAAGGACCAGATCGTCCAATAGAAGATATTGTGATAAATAGTATTGTTATAGAATAAATAAAATTATATTCGGGCGCGATTATTTTTGATAATAATCGTGTAGAACAGAAAAATCGTCGCTCATTCTGTGCAAGAAAGCGGCGGTTTTTTCTATAATTTTTTTTGTTAGATTAAAAAGTGTAGAAAGTTCTTTTTCATTTCTTATTAGCACATCATCATAGATGTAAATTTTATTTTCAGAAAATTCTATACTGAAATGTGAACCGTCTTTCTTTAAAAAATCCAATAAATCTTTTGAAAAAATCTGTAAAATTTCTATTTCATAACCGGTTAATTTC
>CAYWTD010000020.1:0-12544 GCA_964461185.1 uncultured Candidatus Saccharibacteria bacterium
TATTTTTCTCCTTCAACACCAAGTCCAGAAGATTCAAACAATATTCCAGAATCATTTAGACGTTTGTTCAAGAATTCTTTTTCTTTTTCTAACTTTCTAATTTTATAATTTTTTGTCAAAACAATTGGAAGCAAAATTCCGATTGGAATAACTATTCCAAATATAAATGAGGCGACAATGATAAGACCAACCGGACTTTGAAATTCAAAAAGCAAAAATTTAACCTGAACAACTAATAAATTCTGAAAACTAAAAATCATTCCCAAAATAACAAGAACCAAACTCAAAATAATATTTCCAATTATCATAGAAACTGATTATAACATTATTTTAGGTATCGATTAATGTTTTCTAAATGACCTTTATAAGTATCCGAGCAATGAATGTTTTTTGATTTATCGTGAAGGTAAAAAATACAATCTGTTCTGGCTGGATTCATCGCGGCTTCTATAGCAGCAATTCCTGGCGATGCAATTGGTCCTGGCGGTAATCCTTCATTTTTATAAGTGTTGTATGGAGAATCAATTTCTTTGTCTTTTGAATTTACGATTGGCCACCATTTTTCACCATCACCCTTGGCGTATTGCAAAGTTGCGTCAATTTGTAAAGGCATTCCAATAAAAAGTCTGTTCCAAATAATTCCAGAAATAAGTCTCATATCTCTTTTACCGGCGGCCTCGCGTTGAATTAGTGAAGCAATTGTAACTATTTGATCAAAATTCAAAATATCTTCTCCGTTTTTTAACCTTATTTTTTCAATAATTTCTTGAAACTTTTTCTCCATTTCTTCATGAATAGTTTGGATCTCCGTATCTTTTTTTATCAAATAATTCCCTGCAGCCAAATATCCCTCTTTACCAGACAGCGGACAAATAGGATTTTCATTTTTAAATTCAGCAATTTTTGTTGGATCCCATTCTAGAACTTTTCCCATTCGTTCTGCGATTTCTTCCTTTCTCATACCATCTGCGATTGAAACATATTTGTACTGCGGATCAGTCAATGAATTAGCCAGGGCTAAGAAATTTAAATTTTTTGGAATAACATAACCACCTGGTTCAAAAGGTCCTTTGAAAAAAGCCCAAGTTTTTAAGACAAAATATGTGGCACGGTTTTTAATTAAACCTTTTTCATCAAGAGATTCAATCACATTTGCCTGACTGTCATAGTTTTCAATAAAAATGACTTCTCTTTCTTCGCTAATTTTACCGACACCATTTATTAAATAAACCAAAGCTCCAGTAGAAACTGTGATTAGAAAAAGTAGAGAAATTTTTCTGAAAATCTTCATTTGTTAATTATAGCAGAAGAATTAACGAGAGGACTAGATTTTTTTGACGGTTTTGGATATAATCGAAAAGCTTTGTATGGGCCGGTAGCTCACCTGGTAGAGCGCCTCACTTGCACTGAGGAGGTAGCGGGTTCAAGTCCTGTCCGGTCCACAAATTAAAAACCACCTTAACATGGGTGGTTTTTTGTTTTGTGTTTAATTAAATGTAAAACTTATAATTTAATTACTAGTATTACAAAGTGGATTATTTTCTTCTACAGTTCCATTGTGCCACCAACTGCACTTTGCGCTGTCATAGTACATCCTAAATCTATCATTTCCAATACAATATAAAGGTTCTTCCTCGTCAGGCTCAGAACAATTATCTGAACAATATGTGAAGTTTTTTACTAATTTACATGAACTGTTTAACCACTCCTTTGTCCATGTCTGACTAAATCCATCATACTGACTCTCATTAATTTCCCCGCAATATGATTGTGGAATAGGCTTCTGACATAGGTCGGAACACTCAAACTCATTAGTTATAACTAGTTGACACTGGGCATTTGTCCCAAATTCAACACGCGTGTGTTCTATACAATCAGTATCAAAAGATTCCGATTCTGAACATGCACAAACGGAAGTTGTATCAAGTAGCCCACAAGTGTAATCACAAACTTTAGTTCTTTTAACCCAGGTACAGTTTGGTCCTGCTGTATACCATGTACGTGTCTGTGACAGTAATACGCCATAAGAATCCCTATCCAAACACCCTTCTCGTGGTTTGTCTGGCCAAACACAGCTGTGACCCGACGCCTTACTTAATTTTGATCCAGATACTGATGCCAAGTTTGGTTCTGAATCATTAACAATAATAAAATTTATTCCTACCAAAATTATTGAAATCAAAATAATCAGACTCGCAATTATTTGTATTTTGTATTTTTTAAAAAACATAAACATATTATATCTTAATTATTCAAAGCCAACCAAACAACATGATCAATAAATTCCTTGTAATTTGAACCAACTGGTTGCAAAGATTTTGGTAATAAAGATTCTTTTGTTAAACCTGGTAAAGAATTTGTTTCAATTGCGTAGATTCCGCGTCGTGGATGAATAATAAAATCAGTTCGTGAATAATGTCGTAGTCCCAGAGCATCATGAGCTTTTGCAGCAAAATCCTGCATCGCTTTACTTTCTTCCAAACTAAAACTTCCTGGGCAAATTTCCTCTGTCTTTCCAGAATATTTTGCATCGTAATCAAAAAATTGGCAGGTATTTGGAATCTTAATTTCAACTGGCAAAAATGAGTAAATGCTTTTTTCACGAAAGTTTTCAATAACTGCGACTGTTGCTTCCTTTCCTTGAATAAATTCCTCTATCAACAATTGATCAAATCGAATAAATAAACTAATTAAGGTTTCAAGAAGAGTTTTGTAATCACGAGCAATAGAAATTCCAACAGACGAACCCAGGCTCACTGGTTTTATAATAACCGGCATGGTAAATCCTCGAAAAATTTCTATTGCAATTTTATTTACATCGCCATCTTTTCTGTTAACAATTTTATAAAGAGGAGTTTTTATTCCAGCAGATTTATATATTTCTTTGGTCTGAGCTTTGTTCATCGACAAAGCTGCTGCCATTTTTTTCGGTCCAGTAAAAGGTACACCTGTCTGTTCAAGGATTCTTTGAATTTGACCGTCTTCACCGTACTCTCCATGTAGGGCGTTAAAAACCAAATCACAAGTTCGACAAATCACATCCGGCTTTACTTCCCGGCCCTGACAAATCCAAACTCCTTGTTTATCAATCACAATATCCAAAATGTCGTGTTCTTTTCCAAGTTCATCGATAACTGTTCGACCAGTTTTCATTGAAACTTCATTTTCACTGGAAGGACCTCCTCTAACAACAGCAATTTTCTTTTTCATTGTGATTTATTTTATCACATCACGTCTCTTTCGGTGAAATGTAATCGCAGCTCTGTGGGTTTCTGCGTTAATAGCAATAATATGATCGCGATATTTTTCAATAATTTCTTTTGGTCCAAGTAATTCACGGGCTTTGTGTTGATCATTCTTTACAACGCTCACAATATCAATTTTTAATTTTTTACCAATTTTATTAATTAATTTTACAGCTACGTTTCTTTGACCATGACCACCGTCAATAACAATTAGATTTGGTTTTCGCCATTCTGAATGATGAAATCGTCTTTCAAGAATTTCAAGAAGCGCGCCGTAATCATCGTGTTTTCTGGAATTTCGCAGGATAAATTTTCGCAATTCTGATTTGTTGATAGAAAGATTTTCAGAAACAACCATAACCCCAACAGTTTCAACACCAAAAGTATGTGCAACATCGTAACTCTCTATTCTAAAAACGGATTCGCTATTATTGAACATATTTTCATGAATCAGTGCCGTTTCTTTATTCAAAATTGAAACATCATTAATATGTTTCAAAGCAAAAATAGTTTTTATAATTTTTGCAGCTTTTTCGTAGTGATGTTCTTTGGCCAAATTTCTCATTTCTTTTTCCAAAGAATTTAAAATTTGTTTTTTCTTACCCTCAAAAAACAAAGAAATATTTTTGATAATTTTTTTGTATTCAGACAAAGTTACAGAACCAGAAAAAATATCTGGGTATATTCCAAGTTGAACATTCAAATGAAATCTTTTCTTGTCAAAATTAGTAAGTTTATCTATTGGTTTTTTTGTATCGAAAAAAGGAAAGATTTTTTGAATTAAACGCAATGCTTCTTTTAATTGTCCGCCGTTTGGAAAAGGTCCAAATTGTTTTTTTATTTTAAAATCGATCGCGCCACTTTTTATTTCACGATCTCTGACAATTAACAATCGTGGATATTTTTCATCGGTAATGACGACAACGTTGTAACTTTTATTATCACGTTCTTTTACATTATATTTTGGTTGATATTTCTTTATAAGAGAAGACTCTAATAACAAAGCCTCTAATACGGAATCAGTTTCTTCAAATAAAATATTATTCGACATTGTAACCATGTCTACAATTGCAGGTCCACGAGTTTTTATTAAATCATTAGAAAAATAACTTTTTACTCGTTCTTTGAGAGATGTTGCTTTTCCAATATATAAAATTGTTTTACCTTTTTTAAAAAAATAAACTCCCGGATTATCAGGCAACAAAATATTCTTAAATTCAAATAGATTCATATTATTTTTTTCTCTTTAGAGCGTGTTTAAGATATTCACTAGTGAATCCCTTGCCTGAATCTGCAATTTGTTCTGGCGTACCTTTGGTAATTATTTTACCGCCATTT
The DNA here is from genome assembly GCA_964461185.1 of uncultured Candidatus Saccharibacteria bacterium. Taxonomy (GTDB): domain Bacteria; phylum Patescibacteriota; class Minisyncoccia; order Phycocordibacterales; family JAACPR01; genus JAKLEX01. The sequence continues at coordinate 4,584 of CAYWTD010000020.1, forward strand.
ACACCACCTTTTGGACCAATATCTATGACGTAATCAGAACTTTTAATTAAATCCATATTATGTTCTATAACGACGACGCTATTCCCTTTATCAACTAATTTCTGCAAAATTTCAATAAGTTTTTTTACGTCCTCATAATGTAAACCGATCGTTGGTTCATCCAAAATATAAATAGTTTTCTGTAAATGAGCACGATAAAGTTCAGCAGAAATTTTTACTCTCTGCGCTTCACCACCAGATAATGTTGTTGCTGATTGACCAAGTTCCAAATAACCCAAACCAACTTCATCCATAGTTTTTAAACGATCATAAATTGCTGGAATATCTTGGAAGAATTTTAAAGCTTCTTCAACTGTCATATTTAAAACTTCATAAATATTTTTTCCTTTATATTCAACTTCCAAAGTTTCCTTCATGAATCGACGTCCATTACAAATATCACAAGGAACATAAACTGTTGGCAGAAAATGCATTTCAACGGCGATATATCCATTTCCTTGGCAAGCTTCACAACGCCCACCGGTAACGTTGAATGAAAATCTATTAGCTTTCCAACCACGAGCTCGCGCCTCTGCGGATTCGGCGAATAAATCACGAATAAAAGTAAATGATCCGGTATAAGTTGCTGGATTTGAACGAGGAGTTCGACCAATTGGAGATTGATCAATCATAATTGCGCGACCAATATATTCTGAACCAGAAAAACTTCCACAGTTTTCAACGACGTCTGTCCGATATCTACGATCAAAACGATTTCGTAAATTTTTATATAAAATTTCATAAACCAAAGAAGATTTTCCGGAACCAGAAACGCCAGTTACTGCAATAAACTTTCCTAATGGAAAATCAACATCCATATTTTTGATGTTAAATATTTTTCCACCACGAATTTGAATTTTTCCTTTATTTTCTGTACGACGACTTTTTGGAATTTCTATTTCTTTATCTCCGCGAAAATAATCAAGAGTTAGTGATTTTGATGAATTTGTCTTGGCCGACAATAATTTGTCTAGATCATCAGCCACAATTATATTTCCACCGTGAATACCGGCACCTGGTCCAATATCAACCAAATAATCGGCCGAGAAAATAGTTTCCTCATCATGTTCAACAACAATTATAGTATTTCCGGCATCGCGTAAATCAAGTAAAGTTTTTACTAATCGAGCGTTATCATGTGAATGTAGACCAATTGTCGGCTCATCCAAAACATAGGTTGCACCAACAAGCCCAGAACCCAATTGTGACGCCAATCTAATTCTTTGTGATTCACCACCAGACAAAGTGTGGGCACGACGATCCAAAGTCAAATATTCAATTCCAACGTTATTCATAAACTTTAATCTCTCACTAATTTCTTTCAGAATTATCTTGGCAATTTCTGTTTCTTTCTCATTTAAAACTAATTCATCAAAAAATTTTGTCGCTTCGGATACTGACATGGCCGTAACATCAACAATATTCATCTTTGTCCCAGGTAAATAAATTTTTAACGCTTCTTTTCGAAGTCGTGCGCCGTTACATGTTGGACATAATTCTTCACCAAAGAAATGTTTTGTACCAAGTCCATTACAAGCATCACAAGCACCGTATGGAGAATTGAAAGAAAATAAACGTGGTTCAATTTCCGGAAAAGAAAAACCATCGTACGGACACATGAATTTCGCTGAAATCAATTTTTCTTCATGTGGCGCAACAATTCGAAGAAGCCCTTCAGATTCTGATAATGCGAGCTCAACGGCTTCGGATAATCTTTCTTTATAACCTTCTTTTTTCTTTCTGATGTCAGATAAATATAGTTCGTCGACTAAAATATCAATATCGTGTTTTTTGGTTTTTGCTAGTTCAATTTTTTCACGAAGTTTATAAATTTTTCCATCGATTTTTACTTTTTCATAACCTTTACCAAGCATATCGTAAAGTAACTGATAATATTCACCTTTACGCCCAACAACGAGCGGAGCAAAAATCAAAAGTTTGTCAGCATCAACATCAACTCCCATAACTTTCTTTTCTGATTTCAAATCCAGAGATTCAACAGACTTGATAATACTTTGCAAAATTTCTTCATGAGATAATTTTTTAATTTCTCTTTCACAAATCATACAATGTGGTCGACCAATTCTGGCAAATAAAATTCGCATGTAATCATAAATTTCAGTGATTGTAGCAACAGTCGAACGTGGATTATTTGAACGAGATTTTTGATCAATTGAAATGGCTGGAGATAAACCAATAATTTCATCAACATCTGGTTTCTGCATTTTATTCAAAAATTGTCTGGCATAAGCCGAAAGTGATTCAACATAACGTCTCTGTCCTTCAGCAAAAATAGTATCAAACGCCAAAGATGACTTTCCGGAGCCAGAAAGTCCTGTAAAGACAATAAGCTTATTACGTGGCATTTCCACCGTAATATTCTTTAAATTGTGAGTTCTAGCCCCTTTTACAATGATTTTTTCGTCTTTTCTCTTGTCTTTTTGAGTCATAATAACTACATTAAGCCCTGTCGTGGTCGACAGGGTTATATACGAGTATTATGGCATATGAACCGAAATTTATACTATTGACTTTTTTACTCAAACTTGTTATAATATTAGTGAAAATAAAGGATTGTACATTGATTTTTAAGGAGTAACTGTGTGTAGTTTTATGGATCGCGACATTGAAAAAACTTTGGCAATCAAAATTATCCTGATTGCGACGGTTGCCTTCATCACACTAGTGTGATGAAGGTGTAGAACAGTGATTTAAAACAAAGAAAAGGACTAGATAATAATGAGCACAGAATTTATTGTATTTTTGTGTGTGCCACTGGTACCCGCAATTATACACTCGGCGTGGAATGCCTTATACTGGCAGACTAATGGTGAAACATATGTCGATGTGTTGGGAAACTGCATTATGTTTCTCCCAATCTTCTACGCCAAATGGTATCTCTGATTCTTTGCCATCATGGCAATTGGAGCGATGATCAATTAAGCACTACTGATTTGCTATAAGCGATCACACGAGAGCCGCGGACTCACAACCGCGGCTTTTTTAATTCTTATTTTTTATTAATCATTTCAGAAACTTTTTTGATTTCATCACGAATAATTGCCGCGCTTTCAAAATCAAGATTTTTTGCTGCTTCATTCATTTTCTTTTCCAGAACTTTTAACAATTTTTTTGGATTATTATTCGCAATAATCAAATCTTCTTCCAATAAAATTTTTGCCGCCTTTTGTCGACCGTTATCAATCTGTTCAGTAATATCTCTAATACTTTTTATAATAGTTTTCGGAGTAATTCCATGTTTTTTGTTATAAGCAATTTGTATTTCTCGACGACGATTAGTTTCTCTAATTGCATTTTGAATTGAACCAGTCAAAGTATCCGCATACAAAATCACTCGTCCATCAATATTTCTAGCAGCTCGTCCAATTATTTGAATAAGTGCGGTTTCAGAACGCAAAAATCCTTCTTTATCAGCATCCAAAATTCCAATTAAAGTAACTTCGGGTAAATCCAAACCTTCTCGAAGAAGATTAACTCCAACTAAAATATCAAATTCCCCTTTTCTAAAATTAGTTAAAATTTCAATTCTCTCAATTGTTTTTATTTCACTATGTAAATATTCAGCTTTAATATTTTTATCTTTCAAATATTGACTAAGATCTTCTGCCATTTTTTTGGTCAAAGTTGTTGCTAAAACACGGCCACCTTTTTTTATGGCTTTTTCAGCTTCTTCAATAAAATTTTTAACTTGTCCCGGATATTTACCGCGCTCAACAATTGGAGCGACATCAACAACAGGATCAATCAAACCAGTTGGTCTAATAATTTGTTCAACAATATTTTTACTTTTTTCGCGTTCATAATCACCCGGTGTCGCTGAAGTATAAATTACTTGTCCAACTCTCTGTTCAAATTCTGGAAAATTTAATGGGCGATTATCCTTGGCTGATGGTAATCGAAATCCGTGCTCCACCAAAGTTTCTTTTCGTGATCTATCACCGGCAAACATTCCACCAATCTGAGAAACGGCAACGTGTGATTCATCAATAACTGTTAAAAAATCTGGTGAGCCATCTGATTTGTGAGGAAAATATGAAAGAAGTGTATTTGGAGGCTGGCCAGGACCACGTCCATCAAAATGAGCTGAATAATTTTCAATACCATTACAATATCCGACTTCACGTATCAAAGCCAAATCATATTTTGTTCGACGTTTTAATCTTTCTGCTTCCAGTTCTTTCCCCTCACTCTTGAATTTTTTTAATTGCTTTTCTAATTCTTCTTCAATTGATTTGATAGCTCTTTTTGTTGAATCACTATTTGCAATAAAATGTTTTGCTGGAAATAAAAATACATATTCCAAATCAGCATCAATAATTGCTCTAGTAATATTATTTATCGTTTGAATTTCCTCAATCTTATCTCCTTCAAATTTTATTGAAATAATATATCTCTCGGAAACTGGAACAATTTCAACAGTGCTACCAATCGCTCTGAAAGTTCCTGATTTTAAATCTGCATTAGTTCTTTCATAATGAATATCAATTAGTCTTCTAATAAAATCACCGCGAGAAATTTTTGCGTTTTTTTCAATTCTTAAATTAACTTTATTGTATTCTTCTGGAGAACCAAGACCATAAATACAAGAAACAGAAGCGACGATAATAACGTCCTGACGCGTCAAAAGAGCCTGTGTTGAAGCATGACGCAATCTTTCAATCTCTTCGTTGATCGTCGCTTCTTTTTCGATATAAGTATCACTGGTTGGCATATACGCCTCTGGCTGATAGTAGTCATAATATGAAACAAAATAGTGAACAGCATTATTTGGAAAAAGTTCGCGAAATTCCTGTGCCAATTGTGCGGCTAAAGTTTTATTATGAGCAATAACCAAAGTTGGTTTATTAATTTCAGCAATAACATTCGCAACAGTAAAAGTTTTTCCAGAACCTGTAACACCCAAAAGAGTTTGGTGTTCTAATTCATTTTTAAGACCATTCACTAAGGATTTAATAGCGGACGGCTGATCACCCGCTGGTTTATGATTAGAGATTAAGTGAAATTCATTCACGAGACAAATATAGCTTTAAAAAAGAGAAAACTCAAATAATTAATTTTTATATTTTTCCAGAAACTCTTTCTTAAATTCTATAAAATTTCCATCCAAAATTGTTTGGCGCATTTTCTTGACTAAATTAATTATGAAATACAAATTATGAATCGAGGCCAAAGTCGCCGCGAGCATTTCATCAGCTCTAAATAAATGTGCCAAATATGCTTTTGTATAATTTTTACAAGTATAACACTGGCAATTTTTTTCAATTGAAGATAAATCGTCTTGAAAAATTGAATTGGTTAAATTTATTTTTCCAGAAAAAGCATAGACTTGCCCATTTCTAGCAATTCTGGTTGGTGCCACACAGTCAAATAAATCACATCCATTTTCTACAGCTGTGAACAAATCTTCTGGTTCACCAATTCCAAGCAAATGTCGAGGTTTTTCTTCTGGTAAAATTTCATTTACCCAACGAACAGAATTGAACATATCAATTTTTTGAAAACTTCCACCGATTCCAAATCCATCAAAATCCATTGCTGAAATTGCCTCAGCACTTTTTTTTCGTAATTCTTCGTGACGGCCACCTTGGATAATTCCAAAAATCGCCTGCCTTTCTGAAATTGGCTGCTGACGATGATATTCCAAAGATTTTTTTGCCCAACGATGAGTTCGATCCAAAGATTCTCTTTGATAATGAATTGATTCATTTGGTGAGGTGCATTCATCAAAAGCAAAAATAATATCTGCGCCTAACTTATTCTGAATTTCAATTGATTTTTCTGGAGAAAAATAATGGGCAGAACCGTCAATGTGAGACCTGAAATAAACTCCATCCTCTTTTACTTTAGCGGGTTCAAAATTTTCAACAATTTGCCCACGAGTTTTTCTGGTTGTTTCAGTAAAATCTTCAAGCAAAATTTCCGGGGCATTTTCCTTTGTAATTTTAGTAATATTTTTTCCAAATGCCGCACCAAGAGAAAAAACTTGAAATCCGCCAGAATCTGTCATTGTTGGACCATCCCAATTCATCATTTTGTTTAATCCTCCAATTGCGGCAACACGGTCTTCGCCAGGTTGTAAATGTAGATGATAAGTATTAGACAAAACGACCTGCGCACCCAAATCTTTAACTTGTTCTGGAGTTAAAGCCTTTACAGTTCCCTTTGTACCAACTACAACAAAAGCCGGGGTTTGTATTTCCCCATGAGCAGTTTTTAAAATTCCGGCTCGACCAAGAGATTTTTGATCTTTATTATTAGCAGAATTTTCTAATTTTTTTACAATTTTAAATTCAATCGCTGACATAAAAGAAAGCATATCGGAGAACTGCGATTTTGCAAAGATAGAATACTAGTTTAGAATGATGTTTATATGTCAGAACAAAAATCTAAAAAACCAGAATACGAAAAAATTACACTCGAAGATATTAATAATGATATTGATAAAAGAATTGAAAAAATCACCGCTGAATTTCGAGACGGGTTTCACTTTATAAAAAATCATCACAAAAGCGTAACTTTTTTTGGATCCGCAAGAACACCAGAAGATGATGACGATTATATTTCGGCACAAAGATTAGCCGCAAGAATATCAAAGGAACTTGGATATTCTGTAGTCACAGGTGGATCAATTGGAATTATGGAAGCTGCGAATCGTGGCGCATTTAATGCTGGCGGAAGTTCTCTTGGGCTAAATATCAAATTACCGGCAGAACAAAAAGAAAATTCATACTTGACGGACGCGATTGAATTTCATTATTTCTTTAGTCGAAAAGTCTGTCTATCTTTTTCCGCAGAAGCATATGTTTATTTTCCAGGAGGATTTGGAACAATGGACGAATTATTTGAGATTTTAACTTTAATTCAAACTGGTAAAATTGCAAAAGTTCCAATAATTTTGGTTGGCTCAAGCTTTTGGAACAAACTTGATTGTTTTATAAAAGATAACCTCCTCGCTGGTGCAAAAATTGATCCAGAGGATATTGAACTTTATACAATCACTGATGACGACGACAAAATACTAGAGATAATAAAAAATGCTCCAATTAGAATAGGTATTGAACACTAATTAAACACTTGCTTGCATATTTTTTTTGAAACGAGAAATAGTTTCGCCAAGCTTATCTCTTATAATTTCTGGTTCCGCAACATCTTTTATAATAAATTCCCTGTTTTGTCCGGCTGTCTGGATGTGAACATCACCGTAATCAACAACGGTCGCCACCATCCCAGAAATATCACTGGTTACATCCTGCACCTTATCCATATTGATAACCGAAACTTCTCTGCTAAAAAGTCCTTTTTGTTCAACATCAATAATCCGATTATTTGTAACAATCCAGGTATCCAAATAATAATCTGTCCAAAACATAAAACCAATTATCCATAACACAAGAAGAATTAAACTATAGAGAAATACAAACAAACTAATTGCATTATTTCCAGAAAATGAAAATTTTATTTGATAAGCATTTGTAATAACTAAAAATATTATTGGGATAATTGCAATAAATAACAAAATCAATACTTCAGAAAAAAGAATAAACCAGTGACGTCGAATTTGAAATATTATATGTTCGTCTTTGTGTAAAATAATCATAGATTTTCAAAACCAATTATTGCCAAGGCCATAATAAATACGAGGGCTGTTGAAACTATCCAGAATAAAGTCCTGGCAAAAACCTTTGGATTATTTTCAAGTCCATATTTTTTCCAATGATAAGTAAGTATCCCCCCAATTGTAATAAAAAATACTATTCCGATAGCAAGCATAAACCACAGAAATTCTGGGGCAATCGGAATATTGATATATTTGGCATTTTCTATCATTTGATAATATTTTAGCAATAAAAATGATTTTTTGCTAAAATGTTCATATAACAGAAGAAAAAAACCAATTTGTT
>CAYWTD010000021.1:0-12171 GCA_964461185.1 uncultured Candidatus Saccharibacteria bacterium
AAAAATTATAGAAGACTTAGAAAAAAAAGGTTTTACTTATAAAATTTCTGATGGAATTTACTATGATACTGGTAAGTTTGATAATTACGGAAAACTTGGTCAAATTGATATAAAAGGATTAAAAGCAGGCACTCGTGTCGAAGCAAAAGAAGAAAAAAGAAATCCGACCGATTTTGCATTGTGGAAATTTTCTAACCCAGATGAATACCGGGAACAAGAATGGGATTCGCCCTGGGGAATTGGATTTCCTGGTTGGCATTTGGAATGTTCGGCAATGTCAAAAAAATATTTAGGTCAGCCTTTTGATATACACACGGGTGGCATTGATCATATTCCAACTCATCATAATAATGAAATTGCACAGTCAGAAGGAGCTTATAATAAACCACAAGCAAATTACTGGATGCACAGTGGACATATTTTAATTAATAGTGAAAAAATGTCGAAATCAATTGGTAACACTATTTATTTGCTGGATTTAAATAATAAAGGAATAAATATTTTATCATACCGTTATTGGCTTTTAACTTCGCATTACTCTACGTTGGTGAATGTTACAGATGAATCGATTGCTGCCGCAGATACTGCTTTTAATAAACTTATAAATAAATTTGTTAATGTCACAATCGGTGAAATTAATCAAAATTATTTGGACAAAATTTTAGAAAAAATTTGTGATGATTTGAATACTCCAGAGGCTGTCGCGATTGTGTGGAATATGTTGAAGGATAAAAATATTTCTGATTCTGATGCCTTTGCCACAGTTTTGGAAGTAGATAAAATATTCGGTTTAAATTTAAAAAATCTTTTAGAAAGACAAGCCACAAATAAAGAACCAGCAAATATACCAGAAGAAATAAAAAAATTACTAAAAGACAGGCAATCGGCCAGAATGTCAAAAGATTTTGCATTAGCGGATGAAATTCGACAGAAAATCACTAATTTAGGTTATGAAATATATGATTATTCTGATGGCTCAAGGGTAGAAAAGAAGAAATAATAGTTATCAACTGATTTCCCCAAATTCTGCACTTTTATCGCAGTTTTCTGTTATTTCTTTAGAATTTTTTTATGTTAATCTTATATGAATATGGCAACAGATAAATTGAAAATTCCTCCACAAAGTATCGAAAGTGAAATGGCGTTACTTGGGTCAATCATGCTACGTCCGGAATCTATTAACGAAATTTTTGATCAAATAAATACCGAATCTTTCTATTCTGATCGTCACAAAAAAATATATGAAACGATGATTGAATTATTTTCAAAATCAATTCCAATTGATTTAATTTCTCTTGCAAGTCGATTAAAAGAGAAAAAAATCTTGGATCAGATTGGTGGAAAAACATATTTATCAGAAATCGTTGAATCTGTTCCCTCCTCCGCAAATATAGTTCATTATGCAGAAATTGTTACAAAGAAAGCTACTACAAGAAATTTAATAAATGCGTCCGAAGAAATTGGGGCTCTCGGATATAACGAAGCCCATGATTTGGATTTTTTGCTTGATGAAGCCGAAAAAAGAATTTTTAAAGTTACGAATAAAAATCACAAGAAAAGTTTTGTTGAGCTTAAGGACACTTTGGGAGAAGCGTGGGAAAGACTTGATAAATTACATAAATCAAAAGATGAGCTGCGTGGTGTTCCAACAGGATTCAAAAGTTTGGATAATAAATTGGCTGGATTTCAAAAATCAGATTTAATTATTTTAGCGGCTAGACCTTCGATGGGTAAAACTTCATTAGCTCTGGATATTGCAAGACACGTTGCTGTTGATCATAAAATTCCTACACTAATTTTCTCACTTGAAATGAGTGCGCAACAATTGATTGATAGAATGCTCGCCGCACAAGCCCAGGTCGACGCGTGGAAATTACGAACTGGAAAATTAACTAATAACGAGGATTTTGATCGAATTAGAGATTCGCTGGACGTATTATCTAACGCTCCAATTTTTGTTGACGATAAGCCGGGAAATAATGCGATTTCAATGCGTTCAACCGCGCGCAGATTAAAAAGTGAGAAAAATCTGGGTCTTATTATCGTCGACTATTTGCAATTGATGATGCCAACAAATACAAAAAATAATGACAATATGGTCCAACAAGTTACTGAAATTTCTCGTTCTCTAAAAGGCTTGGCTCGTGAATTAGACGTTCCCGTCATTGCTCTGTCTCAATTATCTCGTGCTGTGGAACAGCGTGGTGGCCGCCCAAGATTGTCTGACCTGCGAGATTCTGGTTCTATCGAACAAGATGCGGACGTTGTTATGTTTATTCATCGTGACGACAAATATAATGAACAATCTGACAAGCCAAATATTGCAGAAATTATGATTGAAAAACATCGAAATGGTCCAACTGGTCGAGTAGAACTATACTTTGATGATAAAAAATCTACTTTTGTGGAAATTGATAGCTCCGAACATGGTCATGGAACAAATACGGATTTTAAGGATTTTTAATTTATGAATGTTATTGATGAGTTAATAGAAATGTTTAGAAAATTTCCCGGTGTTGGTCCACGCCAAGCCGAGAGGTTTGTCTATTACCTACTCCGTCAGAGAAAGGATTATCTGAAAAGAATATCAAATCTTATTCCTGAATTAGATAGTAAAGTTAAAAATTGTGAAATGTGTAAAAGATTTTATTTGTCAGAAAACACAAAACATAATATTTGTAATATTTGTTTGGACAAAAATCGTGATATAAAAACTTTGATGATCGTCGGGCGTGATGTGGATTTACAATCAATAGAACGCAGCGATAATTTTGCCGGACTTTATTTTGTTCTTGGTGGACTTGTGCCAATTCTTGAAAAAGATTATGAAAGTAAAATTCGACTGAATGAATTAAAAAAATATCTTGAAAAAAGACAAAAAGAAAATCCTATTACCGAAATAATTATTGCCCTTAATGCAAATCCAGAAGGAGAAAATACGACTTCTATTATAAAGAGAGAAATTTCTGATTTTGCATTAAAAAATAGTATAAAAATTTCAATTCTTGGGCGAGGACTTTCTACCGGTACTGAACTGGAGTATTCTGATTCCGACACCATCAAAAACGCTCTTAAAAATAGATTTTAGTAACTTGAATTAATTGTTGTTTTGAAAGTTTGTACAACTGGAGCACCGACATAAGTTGGACCTATATATTTTAGTCGCAAAGTCACTTCGACCTGGCCACCAGTTGAACCAGAACGGGCTATATGATTAAAATTTGCATATTCGACAGCGACATCGCGCGAAGTTAGGCGTCTTGAACTTTGTCCTTCCTGCAAATACAAGACTTCATCTTTAACATAGAATGTTTTTGCATTACTATTTTTATCCTTAAAAATAATTTGTTTAACACCATCTTGGGCAAGGATAGTTGATCCGCCAACAGAAAGCGGTGTGCTGCTTAATGTAACCTCCTTCCCTTCTCCCTCCAAAACAATATCTGCGCTCTCAGATATCCCCAATTTTATAGTTTTTCCGACTGAGTCATATTGGGACATACTATCAAAATCTATTTTGTATTCTGGATAAATACAAAGAACATTTCCCTCTTGAATTTCAATACCAGGTGTATCAGAAAAAGTTGCTTTTTCAGTTTCAGAATTAAGATCCTGCATACCACCGAAATTACCATCAAAATTTCCGACTTCATCATAAGTACTTGGACAAACATGGGCAGAAGTTCCTTCATTTATTACATAATTTAATTTTACATCTTTGATATATTCTGGTTCTAGTGTCCCGAATTGAGAAATTATGATTTCATTAACCGTGTCAGTTCCAGACTCTCTGTATAAAGCAAAACCACCATCTAATTCTATTGATTCGAGCGTATCAAAATCTACACTTTTAATGTGAAGACCAAACGTAGATGCGGTGAGGTTGCCGGTAAAAATACTGGCTATATTCCATTTTATATTATTTCCACTGTTTCTTCCTGTCGCTTCTATTGAGATTTCATTAATATTCACAGAATCTTTTACATCTATATTTGTAATTATTCGTTCGTCTTGTGGATCAATACTCCATTGTGATTCATTAGTCGATGATCTAAGTTGCAACAAATTTATTTCATCAAAACCAGATATCGTTGTGACGCCAGGAATTATGTATGTTGAACCTGCTGTAAATGTAGCGGTAGTTGGTGTGTCAATCCCAAAAATAGATAAATTACTGTATACCCATTCGTCTTTAATATTTAAATTACTAGAACCTGAATACTCGACTGTACTGTTTGTACTTAATATTGGATTTGTAACTGTCTCATTACCAAACAAAACTAACTTTCCACCACCTTCTACAATAAAAGATGTTTCAGCGGTAAAATCGAAACCATTTAAATTGAAAGTTCCACCGTCCGCCACGGTCAATCTAGAAATCACAGTATTTTCGGCTAATTCAAGAACTCCATCGAGATTATTTATAGTCACCTGACCTGTGGTAAAAGTGCGATCAGTGCCCGCTCCTGAAATTGTCTGCGTTGATGACCCAGAAAATGTGTATGAAATATTATTGCTTGCAATATTATTAGTATTAAAAGTTGACATAACGACAACATCTCCCCTAGCATCAATTGTTCCCGTACTAATGTATCCACTACTTAAAGTTAGTGTTCCGTTAACAATTAGCGTATCTCCAGATGCGATGGTTCTGGACCAGCCAGAGACAGTTGTATCAAAAACTAAATTATTAAAAGTCTCTGTGACCGCAACGTCTGTTGTACCAAGTCCTGCAAATACAACAGTTCCATTTGAGGCATCAAATGTTCCGCCGGCCGTGTGAGTGAAATTTCCTCTAACCGAAAATATACCGGAACCAGCAATAAAGGTACCGCCCGACTGAGAGTAGGCACCACTCAAAACAACATTAGCCCCATCTTCCACGGAAATTGTCCCTGTGTAACCATTATTAATTGTTATACTTTTTGCCGCTAAATTAGCGTTAATTGTCGCACCATTATCACAATCTGCATCAAAAATAATATCATCACCGGCAACTGGGACAGAAGCCCCTCCCCCTGAACAAGATACTGGATCAGAAGCCGACCAATTCGCCGGATCATTAATATTTGCACCATCTGTTCCGCCAACCCAATATCTAGTCGCAGCATAAACATCCATCGGATTTAAAATACAAATAGAAAAAATCACAACACCAAAAAGTACTAATCTTTTGAAATTCATTGTTGCTAATTATACCAAATATTTCTAACAAAAAACCGGCTTTTCTGCCGGCTTTGTGGATTAGGAGATTTTTGTAATCTTTACTCTCATAAAGGGTTGTCTGTGACCATTTTTTTTAAAGTATCTACTTTTCGCTTTGTAGTGAATCACCATGATTTTTTTGTCACGACCTTCTTCAACAATTTCACCATCGACTATTCCCTTCAAAAGAGGTTCACCAATTTCAACATCTTTGCCATCTGATTTTAATAGAATTTGATCAAAAGAAACCTTTCCATCTTTGACTTCTTTAACATCAAGTTTTTCAATTTTAATAATCTTCCCTTCTTCAACAACAAATTGCTTTCCACCTGTTTTGATAATGGCTAATTTTGATGATTTTGCTTCTTTTTTAGTTCCTGTAGTCATATGTAAGGACACATACTACACGCAATCAGGGCTTTTGGCAAGTGTAATTTTGACTATAAATATAAAGCTGTTTTGGGGCTTTGGCTCTCCGAAAGACATGTCCACTAATCAATATCAGGACCGCTAATTTCTAATGGTTCTATTTTCCCACCTTTTTCAGAAATTCTAACAACATCTTTATCAATCTTCTTAAATTCCTTGTAGGCCCCATTATAAGCATTAACTGTTGTGCCCAAATGTCCACCAAGTTTTTGGAGAAAGTTATCGTAACTTGCGATATGTTTTGCCAAAGACTCTACATTTTTTCTAATTTCTTTTGCTGATTCTTCTATTTGCATTGCACGCAAACCTTGGAGAACTGTTTGTAGATAAGCCAAGAAACTGGTCGGAGAAACAATAATGACGTGTTTTTCTCTAAAAGCGTATTCAATCAAATCACGAGTAGAGACTTTTGTCGTGCCAACTTTGTTAACAAGAAGATCATAATAGATGGCTTCTGATGGGATAAACATAAAAGCAAATTCCATTGTCCCTTCGGTTGGACGAATATATTTTGCTGTTTCATCAATTCTCTTTTTCAAATCTTCTTTAAAGATTTTTTCAAACTGTTCACGAGAATTTTCATCTTTTGCCTCTAAAATTCTTTGGTAATTTTCCAGAGAAAATTTAGAATCAATTGGTACAATTTTGTCTTTTACAAAAACAACAGCATCAACAATTTCCCCATTTTTAAACTTGTACTGTATTTCATACATCCCTGGACCCAAAACATTTTTCAAAGTTTCTTCCAAAAAATATTCACCCAAAATTCCCCGCTGTTTTGGATTAGTCAAAGTATCTTGTAATTGTTTCAATTGATCAGAAAATCCAAGAACTTGTTTATTGGTTTCATCAAGTCGTGTTAATTTTTCTGTCATTTCACGAATAATTTTTTTTGATTCTTCGTTGACATTACTAATAGTTTTCTGTGATTCACCAGATTGAAATTTTATAGATTCCATCATTTCTTTTCTGGATTCACCCAGTTTTTGATCAACTGTTCGTCCCAGATCATTTAGCTGTTGAAGCAAAAGTTGTAAACTTCCCTCATCTTTTGGCTCTTTTTTTCGTAAAGTCAAAAAAACAAAAACAATATTAATAATAACCAGTACACTAATTAAAATAAGTAAAATTGTTTGCATTTCCCAATTATTATAACACGACAAAATATGGTAAAATACCTTTCAATATGACAATTCAAGAAAATATAAAAGATGGAATTAAGGGCGCAATGAAGGCCAAAGATGAAGTTAGATTACTGGTTTTACGAGGCCTAACGGCAGCTTTTGTTAATGAATTAGTAAATTTAAAGAGAATGCCACAGGATGCATTAACAGACGAAGAAGCAATGGTCGTAATTAATCGCGCAGCAAAACAAAGAAAAGATTCTATTGAACAATTCGAAAAAGGAGGTCGACAAGATTTGGCGGGTAATGAAAAAGCTGAATTAGAAATTATTGCTGAATTTCTACCAACATTAATGTCAGAAGAAGAAGTTAAAAAATTCGTCTTGGCAAAAAAAGAAGAAATGGGCGTAACTGGTAAAGAACAATTAGGAAAGTTTATGGGAGCAGTGATGTCTGGATTAAAAGGAAAAGCTGACGGTTCTGTTGTTAAGAAAATTGTAGAAGAGGTTTTGTAGAAACAAAAAACTACAAACACTTTTTGAGATCCTCCACAGGTCGTAGACCGAGGGCTGGATCGAATAAAAGTCGTTTGTAGTTTTTTCTTATATAAACTTACCTCAACTTCCTTAACTCTAAACACATAAACAAAGGA
This sequence comes from uncultured Candidatus Saccharibacteria bacterium, assembly GCA_964461185.1. GTDB lineage: Bacteria > Patescibacteriota > Minisyncoccia > Phycocordibacterales > JAACPR01 > JAKLEX01. The sequence continues at coordinate 7,411 of CAYWTD010000021.1, forward strand.
AATTCTTTTCTTGCAAGATCTTCAGATTTAGCGCGAGGTCCATTTTCGCTTTTTTTGTGTGAAATCCATTCTTCAATTTTTGTAATAGCTAATTTATTTTTGGCAAAAGATTTTGAATAATCTTGGAGAGAACGATGAAAAGATTTTGTGAATTTTTTATCCCCTTTCCTTATCTCACCAGGATTCATATCAATCGTAATCTCAATTTGATTTAAATAAGCGTCTATTTTTCTAGCTTGAATTTTTTTCTTGTCATCATAAATCCAATCACTATTTTGTGGAATTCTAAAAGCAGGATGATTCAAAACAATATATGCTCGACCATTTTCTTTCAATAATCTGGAGATATTATTTGAAACAGCAGAAAGATTTTTGATATTTTGTAATGCCAAAATCACTGTAATTACATCAAAAGTTTGCCCGCTCAAAATTGTTTCATCATCAGCATTTCCGACCAAATATTCTATCTCTGAATTATTTCTTTTGGCGATATTTATCAATTGATCACCTATATCAACACCGATAATTTTTTTTGAAATAGTAAAAAACTTTTCAGTAAAAAAACCTTGGCCACAACCAAGCTCTAAAAGAGATTCATTTTGTTTCAAATCAACTAAACGCAATAAATTTGGTGCCACAACTTTTGAATGATAAGTATCTTCTTCATTTAAATGTTTGTCATACCAATTTGCCACTTTACCCCAACCAGTTTTATTACTATTTTTGTCCATGCACTTGATATTAACATAAGTCATTTTTTATCGTAATATTGGTGATACTGTATGAACAAAATTGAAATTCCAGAGAAATTTAATAGCCCTTATAATCCTCAAGACGAGGAGTCACGAATTTATGATATTTGGGAAAAAAGCGGATATTTTAACCCCGATAACCTACCCGCTCGTCACAAAAAACCTTACTGCACAATAATGCCTCCTCCAAATGCGAATGGTCGTTTACATGCTGGTCACGGACTTGATATGACACTAAAAGATATCGCTATCAGATATCATCGAATGGCTGGTAAAAAAACTCTATTTTTACCTGGAGCAGATCACGCTGGTTTTGAAACTCAAATGGTTTTTGAGAAAAAAATGAGTAAAGAAGGTCGTTCAAGATTTCACATGACGAACGATGAACTTTACAAGGAGATTTGGAATTTCACCATGGAAAATAAACAATTCATGGAAAATGATATTCGCAGACTTGGAACTTCGTGCGATTGGTCGCGCCAAAAATTTACTCTTGATGAAGAAATTGTAAAAAAAGTTCAAGATACTTTTATTAAAATGCACAAAGATGGTTTGGTTTATCGTGGTGAAAGAATTGTAAATTGGAATCCAAAATTTCAAACTTCCCTTTCTGACATTGAAACAGAATTCATTGAACAAACTGATCCATTTTATTATTTTCAATACGGCCCATTCGTTATTGGTACAGTTCGTCCAGAAACAAAATTTGGGGATAAATATGTTGTTATGCATCCAGATGACAAACGCTATGCAGAATATAAGCATGGTCAAAAAATAGATTTGGAATGGATAAACGGTCCAATTACCGCAACTGTTATAAAAGATAAGTCTATTGATATGGAATTTGGTACTGGGGTTATGACAATTACTCCGTGGCACTCTAATGTCGACTTTGAAATTGCTGAGAGACACGGCCTCGATAAAGAACAAATTATTGATTGGAGTGGAAAATTATTACCAATCGCTGGTGAATTTTCTGGTATGAAAATTTTGGAAGCTCGTTCAAAAATAGTTGAAAAATTAAAAGCAAAGGGACTGCTGGTAAAAGTTGATGAAAAATATGTTCATGCGGTTTCTGTTTGTGAAAGAACTGGTGTACCAATTGAACCACAAATTAAAAAACAATGGTTTGTAAAAATGAAACCATTAGCAGATATGGTTATAAATTCTGTTGAGAAAAAAAATCAAATAAATATTTTGCCAGATCATCAAAAGAAAATTTTGCTACATTGGATGCACAATACAATTGATTGGAATATTTCCCGACAAATTGTTTGGGGTATTCCTATTCCTGCTTGGTTCAAAGACACTGAGGTTCAAGTTAGTCACGAATCTCCAGGACCAGATTGGAAGAAAGATTCTGATACTTTTGATACCTGGTTTTCATCAGGACAATGGCCACTTTTGGTATTGGGTTATCCAGACAATAAAGATTTCAAAGAATATTATCCAACAGATTTGATGGAAACTGGCTCTGATTTGGTTTTCAAATGGATTCCAAGAATGATTATGTTTGGACTTTATTTGGGAAGAAAAATTCCTTTTGAAAATATTTATTTCCACGGAATGGTTAATGACGCCAAAAATCAGAAAATGAGTAAGTCAAAAGGTAACGTTGTCAGTCCTGTCGAAGTCAGCGATAAATTTGGAACAGATGCACTGCGAATGGCTTTGGTAATTGGTAATCCTCCTGGTGGCAGTATTCCTCTGGCAGATGGAAAAATAAAAGGCTATAAACATTTTGCTAATAAAATTTGGAATATCACAAGATTTGTTTTTATGAGCATAGAAGATTTTGATTTAAATTCAAAACCAAAACTTTCTGGTAAAGATAAAAAATATTTAGACGAATTAGACGGAGTTGTTGTCGAAATCACAAAAAATATTGAGGAATTGCGATTTGATTTGGGTGCAGACAAAATTTATCACTATATCTGGCACACTTTTGCTGATGTTATTTTAGAAGACAGCAAAAAATTCCTAAATAGTACAAATGATGAAGCAAAAAAATCAACTCAATATATGTTGTACAAGATTTTGACGACTTCTCTAAAACTTTTACATCCATTTATGCCTTTTGTTACAGAAGCAATTTGGGAAAATATTCCTAGTGGCTCTGAAAAAGAAACTGATCTATTGATGATTGAAAAATGGCCCAGAAAATCTTTTATCAAAGTATTTTTTGAGAAATTCAGAGCTTAGTTATTTGGTATTTTCGTTTATTGACAGTGATTATTTTATGATGTAAAGTTGCTGTCAGATTTAGCTTTTTAATTTAAAAAAATAAACACCGCCGATAATTCGGCCAAAATACAAGGAGAGAAAAATGATCAATTGGATCAAAAGAGTGTTTGAATGCAAGACAGTGAATATCCTCTGCGGAGCGTTTATGATCATTGTCGGAACAGTGCTGGGACTCGTCAGTTTCATCACTACATTTGAGCCAGTGATGAAATTTGATGTTCTCAATAAAATTCCGATGTTGCTTGAAAAAATTGTCATCGTTCTCAACATTGTTGCATGGATCTGTCTCGTTTTTGGGAGTCGAAGCGATTACCAAAACAAGGAGTTGTCTAAACCACTGTATGTAGGTGCAACAATTATATCGATTACAATGATCGCCGGAACAATTTGGGAGATTCCTGTAATAAATCACCTCAGTGGTTTTATTTTAGGGATATTCTGGATTGTAATCGCTGTCGGTGGTGGATTTTTGATCAAGATTGTTATGAAGGGTCAGAATCTCTGAATACATTACAGATATTATTGATTATATATAAAAACCTCGCGTGCTGTTTGTACGCGAGGTTTTATTTTTTAAAAAAGTGATTTTTATATACTATATCTGACAATCACAATACCCGAACCGCCGTGTCCTCCACGAACACTTCCATGATGCCCAGCTCCTCCTCCGCCACCAGTACCAGGAGCACCAGAATCTCCAATGTCTCCGGTATTACTTGGATAACTATTTCCACCATTTCCGCCTCCTCCTTGGCCGCCATCACCGCCAACACCGCCAGCACCACCACCACCAGCAAACCAACCAGCGGGACTACCCGCTACAGATGCAAATTGAGAAAAGTAAAGACCAGAGCCGCCCGAACCAGCAATATCATTTGTGCCAACACCACCAACACCGCCAGCACCACCACCACCGCCGGATCCCCACATAGGGGGTTGTGACGGTCCACCTATTCCTCCAGCATTACCATATCCTGTTCCTCCATCAGAATCTAGTTGTGTTGATAATCCTGCTGCAGCACTAACAGTAGAACCACCGCCGGAGCCTCCATTTCTTCCAGCCCTGTAACTAGTACCATTAGCATATCCACCTCCACCTCCACCTTTAGCAACTATACCATCAAATACTGAATCTGCTCCATCACGATCACGACTAGGATACTCAGCTAAAGCAACTCCACCAGCACCAATGGTTACACCAACACTTCCAGGAGTAACATCATAAGAAGAAGCATAAACTAATCCACCAGCACCGCCACCGCCACCGCTAGCCCAACCAGTGCCACCGCTACCTCCTCCAGCAACAACGAGAACCTCGACAGTACATTCTTCAGACTCTACATTAAAAGTATCTGTTCCAACGGTATCAAAAACATGGATTCTGTATCCACCAACTTCTGTTTCTTTACCACCAGTAGCCTCGCAGGCTGCTGTTGTTCCTCCTCCTCCACCCTCATCTGTTCCAGCAGCATTAACTACATATTCATTAGTTCCAATCACAACAGGATTAAGTCCTTGTTCATCACTATTTGGGGCCCCAAGAGAAAGTTTAGAAGTACCTTCTATAGCCATAACATAGTTTCCACCAGCAGGATTTTGTGGAAGAGCAGAAAGATAGGTTGGAACTAAGGCAGAGAGATCAACACAGTTTGTGGTTTCTCCTTCTTCGCAGATAGGATAAGCACTATCTGCATTTGGCGTTAAACCACTATAACCACTTTCTTGCCAAGGATATTTTAGTTCATCTATATAGTATTGTTGAATA
>CAYWTD010000022.1:0-12065 GCA_964461185.1 uncultured Candidatus Saccharibacteria bacterium
ATTATTGGGTAAATCGTAGAAACAAGAATGTTCAATTTCGCGACCACCAAAGCGTTTTTTGAACTTTGTTAAACTGCGAAGACTGTTCGACGGGTATTTTTGATTTTCGACTCCCCCGAAATTGTAGATTTTCAGGCCAGCCAACTTTGAGTATTTAATATTTTCCCAATGAGCAAAATGCGAGGTTGGGATTTTTTTATTTAATTCAGTTTTTGATGCGCCAAATAGAAACATTGTTGTTACATTATAATCGACAAAAACAAGACAGGTTGCTATTTGATCTTCAACTTTAGATATAACCAAACGACCGTTATTATTCTTTTCAAGATTTTTAAAAACTTCTAAATAGTATTCCCTTTTGTGTAAGCCAAAAGAATTTCTTTTTGCTGTTTCAGAAATCATTTCATAGAAAGTATCAAAATAATTTAAAATATTTTTTGTAATGATTTCTATTTCGATATTTTTTCTTTCAGCTAATCTGATTGCATATCGATTTTTTGAATCAATCTCGTTATAGATAGTTTCGATATCCTTGTCTAAATCTAGGACCCATTCTACCCTGGGCTGGAAAAAAGAGCCTTCTTTTGAGTATTTTGGGGCACGTATAAAGCCCAGACCACCCGTTTTACGCATAAAATCGTCTATATTTGGAGTAAAATCAAGTCTGGCGAACGAAAGCTTAATTTGCTTTAAATGGGCCAATAAACCCGTTTTTAGGCATTCCAGGGCCTCCATTAACTGTTCATCATTTGAAATAGTTTCCTTGTCTATAACTGGTCCATAAGAACTGTACAAAAATCTCTTGCCAAAACCAATCGGAACAGAAACAGTTTGTAAAAATAAATTAATGTTGCCGGTTTCATCTTCAATAGTAAAATTAAAAATTTCCCGACCAACAGATTTCTGCCATTCACCATAAAATTTATATTGAGTCAGAGGAGCAATATTTTTATCTAAAAAGTTTTGGTGTTTTTCTGAATAATTTTCCGTTGTAAATTTTAATGAAGACATTTTATAATTGTGGCAAATAATCCATTGGGTCAACGGTGGAATTTAAGGGTCCCATTGGAATGCTGACATTGTGGGCACCACAACCATATGAACGCGGAGCAACTTCACGGTAATTTCTAATTTGAACACCCTGAGTAATATATGTCGTAAAATGAAGGTGAGGACCTGTACTGATTCCCGTACTACCACTTAGTGCAATTCTTTCGCCTTGTTTTACCTTTTGTCCAACCGCAACAGATATACTTGAAAGATGGGCATACAAAGTGGATAATCCATTTTCATGTTCGACCAAAACCCATTTACCCCAGGAGTAACAACCTGCGAATGCATCTGTGTTTCCAAAACCTTTAATGGTTCCATCTGCCACAGAAACAACATTGGTACCAATTGGCACAGCAAAATCAACTCCATTATGAAATCCGGCTGAATACCAATTTGGGTTACTTTTCGCAAAGGCAGTATTTCCATAATATTGGCTTATCCTAAATCCTGATACTGGCCAAACAAAAATACCTTTTCTGGCCGTAACGTAACCAGTTGGATCAATAAGGGTTTGCAGTTTTGATTCAATTTCATACAACTCTGCCTCGAAAGCTTTTTTACGTGCTATGCGCTCATCCAAAAGTTTTTGATAGGCAGCTTCTTGATTTTTTGTTTTTGCTAGGAGAGCAGCTTTTTCTTCTTTGGTATACTCAACGGCTTGTTTTTTACTGGCCAAAGTCAGTTTCTGTGTAGAAAGTTCGTTTTTTTCAATATTTTTTTCTTGCTCCTTTTCTTCTAGATCTCGTTTCAAATTAAGTAAATTATTTACTTCAAGGCCTAGTTTTTTTTGAACTGTTTCTGTTTGTTCAAATTCTTTCCAGAAATCAGAAATATTTTTGTAACCAAGGACTTGTTCGACAAAAGAAATGTTTTTTAGATCTTTTAATTTTCTAATCGATCCGGCCAATGCTCTGGAACTTTGTTTTATTAAATTTTCTTTTTGTTTAATTTCTAGAGTTACTTTGTCCAAAGTTAATTCAATTTCCGCAATCTTTGTTTCAGTGTAGTTAATATCTGAAAGAATTTTTTTTCGATTGGCTTCCAATTGATTTAAATTACTTTGTAAAGAAGTTGCTTCACCACTAACCGATTGCAAGGCTTGTCGTTGGGCAGCAATTTCTTTGTCAATTCTTTCTAGTTCCGATTTCTTATCATTTATCTGGCTTTCTAGTCGATTAATTTCCTTGTTATCAGCGCTAGAAAAATTTGCCAAAAATGGCGATAGTGTGAAAATTACCGCAATAAGTAAAAGTATTTTTTTATTAACTTGAAATTTCATTAAGTTTTTTAATGGCAATACCAATTCTCTTTAACGACTCGGTTTTTCCTAATACTGAAATCAAAACAAAAGGATCCGGAGATTTGTCTTTTCCTGATAATGTATATCTAAGCGGCCACAAAACTTGACCTCTTCCCTTTTCAGTTGCATAATCCCAAATTATTTTTTTAATATCATCAGCGTTTGAGTATTCAGAAATATTTTCTAATTTTTTAGAAATTTCTGTTAAATGTGAAATTGTTGTTTTGGCGTCAGAATCCTTCCAAATAGTTTTATTAATTTCGTATTCTGGTGTAACAAAGAAATAGTCAACTTCGTGATTTTCTAGCAAAACATCAATGTCGCTAAATTTTACAATTCTTTCTAAAAGAATGGGTTCAAGTCGCTCTAATATTTTTTTGTCTGGATTAAATTTTTGTAATCTGTTTTCAATTTCAGAGTATATTTTTGATTTTGGTAAAGCCTTCATATATTCCCTATTGAACCAATTTAATTTTTCAATATTAAAAATGGCGCCGGATTTTTGAACTTTAAAAATATTAAATTCATTGATTAGTTCTTTCATTGAAAAAATTTCTTTTTCAGTTCCTGGATTCCACCCACAGAGAGCTAGAAAATTAACCATCGCCTCTGGTAAATATCCTAATTTTCTATAATAGTTTAACGATACCAATTCACCTTGTTTTCTTTTCGATAATTTCGAACGGTCCTCGTTCAAAATGAAAGGCATATGAGCGTAAATTGGCCTTGGTGCACCAATAGCTTCCTGAATTAAAATTTGTCTCGGCGTATTATAGATTCCATCTTCGCCACGAATTATATGAGTAACATTCATTTCAAAATCATCAACAACGACAGCTAAATGATAAAGAGGTTCAGTTAAACTTTTTGCAATTACAAAATCACCAAGTTCAGTAGTATCAACTTCTATTTCACCACGAATCATGTCGTTGTACTTAATTTTCTTGTTTGGATTTTTTAATCTGATGACTTCAGATCTTTGGCCTTCCTCGGTGACAACTTCTTTTGAAATGTAAGCGTGACCCCCCTCAATCATTTGCTCAATATATTTTTTGTAAGTATCACTGTTTTCTGATTGTTTATATGGATTATCATAATCAATTTCTATACCAAGCCATTTTAAACCACTGATTATGTCATCCGCGTACTCTTGTTTTGATCTTTCCTTGTCAGTATCTTCCAATCTAAATTTTAGTTTGCCGCCGTTTTGCTTTGTGTAAAAATAATTAAAAAGCGCGGTTCTTGCATTACCAATATGAAACCAACCTGTTGGGCTTGGTGGAAATCTTGTAATAATTTTTTTTCTAAATAATCCAGACATATTTTTAATGACTTAAACCAATTTCCAGTAATTCTTTTGCAATTGTTAATGCCGCATCTGGTTTTGCAAATTTCTTTGCAGCTTCAATCATACTATCTTTTATTTCCTTATTATCCAAAATTCTTTTTATTTCTGTAATTAAAATGCTATCAGATAAATTACCTTCCTCTATAACCGTTGCTGCGCCAGCCCGCGCATAAATATAGGAATTCTTTCTTTGGTGATCGTTATTTGATTCGGTAATTGGTATCAAAATACTTGGTTTTGCCCAATTTGAAATCTCGAAAATTGTTGAACCAGATCGACTGATAATTAAATCTGCTGCTCCCGCTGACATTTTCATCGCTAAATCATCAAGATAAGCAAATGGTTTGTAACGATAAAAAAATTGAGAACTTTGGAACATAATCTTTGCCATACTGGTTATTTCATCAAATTGATTTTTTCCGATTTGATGGATAATTTGATAATCTTTTATTAATTCTGGTAGAGAATCAAGAATGGCATCATTTATAATTTGTGCACCTTGTGAACCACCTAAAATCAAAATTGTTGGAATTCCTGGTTCAAGATTTAGATATTCTTTTGCCCCTTCATTTACAGCAATTTTTAAATTTTTTCTGATCGGATTTCCCGTCCAGGCAACTTTTTCCTTTGGAAAATAATTCATTGCTTCGGGATATGAAACAGCGATTTTTAGTGCTATTTTCGCGGCCCAGGCGTTTGCTCGACCCGGGGCACTGTCAGATTCATGAAGAATGACTGGAATTCCCAAAATTTTCGAGGCCCAAACAATCGGCACACTTCCGTATCCGCCCTTGCTAAATACAACATCTGGATAAATCCAAAACATTGTCCACAGAGCTTTAATTAATCCGTAACCAGTTATAAAGAAATCAAAGAAATTTTTAATTGAGGAATAAGTTCGTAATTTTCCAGCAGGAATAGCTTTAAAAATAATTTTGTTATCAAAAAGAATTTTCTCGTTATAAGGGCTCGGCGCAAGAAAATAAAGCGTTGGTTCAATAAATTTCTTTTGTTTACACAGTTCACGAATTTGTTCCGTAATTGCAATTATCGGATAAAAATGTCCGCCTGTTCCCCCACCTGTAAATACGATTTTCATAATTTTAATTTGTTTGTTTAAATCTGGAAATATTGAGCATTATACCGCTTGCAAATAAGGTAAAAAACAATGCCGTACCACCGTGACTAACAAATGATAATGGTAGACCGGCCAGTGGAAAAATACCTAGCATTGAAGCCATATTTATAAAAGCTTGGCTGACTATAAGTATACCAAGACCAAGTATAAGTAGTCCACCGAATGTTTCTTTGGACAGAATGCTGATTTTTATACTTCTAATGAGTAAGGTGATAAACAAGATTACAAGAGTTATGCTGCCCAAGAAACCAAATTCCTCACTTACTACCGCAAATATTGAGTCGCCAATAGGTTCTGGAAGAAAATTAAATTTCTGAACACTCTGACCAAAACCGCGCCCAAATAATCCTCCTGAACCTATAGCAATCAATGATTGTTGAATTTGATATCCAGAAGTTAGTGGGTTATCTGCTGGTCTCATAAAAGTAAGTAATCTGCCTCTGACATAACTACTGCTAAAGATAACTAACGATATTGCTAGTACTGCGCAAGTCGCAACAATAAGTATATGTTTCCAGCTTGCGCCAGCAGCAAAATACATGACACCGCCAGCAAGAAGCATAATAATTGCGGCGTCATTGTCTGGTTGTAAAAAAAGTATTCCACTTGCAATTGTCGAAATAATGGCAAATGGCAAGAAACCGTGTTTAAAGGTTTTTATTCCATCTTTAACAACAGATAACCAAGCAGCGATATAAATTACATAAGAAATTTTTAGTAATTCGCTTGGTTGAAAGGTTAATGGTCCAAGTACGAGCCACCTTCTTCCTCCCTGGAATTCAAAACCAAATTTTGGAATGAATACCGCAAGTGTTATTAGGACAGAAAAAATAAATATCCAAAAAGAATAGTTTCGCCAAAATTTGTATGGAATTTTTGAATTAACATAACAAATTATTCCGCCACCAATAAGTCCAAGAGTAACTTGATTCAAAATTTTTGAAAAATAAGATTGTCCGTCTTTTGCCAATAAACCCAGTGATGCAGATAAATAAATTATTAAACCGTATATCACGAGTGAAATGATCGTAAAGAACAGAATTTTGTCGACACCATTTTTTTTGGGCATTACGAATTGTATTATCTCAAAAAAAGTGATTAATTTCTATTGAATTAGCGCAATAATGATTCCAACACTTGCTAATATGGTGGAAATAATCCAATAACGCATAACAATTTTGTAGGATGGCCAACCTTTTGCTTCAAAATGATAATGAAGTGGTGCCGCCAAAAAGACTTTTTTTCCATTACGGTATCTTTTTGACATTATTTGTATAAAAGAAGAACCAGCTGTGGCAATTAGTGGAAAAGCAATTATGGGTAGAACAAAAAGACCAACTCCACCGACAAGATTATCGGTCATAAATGCTGTAATGGCCAAAACAATCGTTAGGGCCATTGATCCAGTTTCCGTCATATAAAATCTGGCTGGCGGAATGTTAAACCAAAGAAAAGCTAAAATTCCGCCAACAAGCGCGGTACAAAATGCAGCCAAGTTAATTTGACCTAAAACAAAAGCAATTATTCCGTATGCGGAGAACATTACAGCGAAAATACCACCAGAAAGTCCGTCCAGGCCGTCAATGACACCTCCCGAGTAAATCATTATTGTTGCCGCGACAAAAAGCGGGATTATAAGCCAGCCCAACTCAATTGGACCATAAAAAGGAAAATTAATGGCCGTCACATCAAGTTTTGTAAAAAACCAAAAAGCTACTAGAAAAGCAATAGCTCCAACAATCAATAATCTTTTTGTTGAAGAAATTCCGCCGATTTTTCCACCAAAACCTTTTACTTCAAACCAATCATCAATTAAACCAATAATAGCTCCAAGCATCATAGCTGCTAGAGGAATCCAGGTTTGATTACGACTTAGAAATTCTAATTTATCAAAAATTTCAAATGGCAAAAATCTAGAAAATATCCAAATTAAGGAGATAACAATAAACACGCTTAACCAAATAACGACACCTCCCATTCTTGGAGTTTTGGCTTCTGCATCTTTGTGAAATTTATTAAAAACAGAGGCTTCGGTACCAGCAGTATCTACTTTACCAGCAGTCTTTTTCCACATCTGATTTTTGTATAGAAAATTTGTGATTGCGGGAGTTATAAGAATTCCAACAAAAAAAGTTAAAGCCGCCGGCAACAAAACTTTTACAACATTTAATATCATGATGAGAAAAAGTATATAATAGAATTTGTAACTTTACTACCAATAAATTAATCTAATTTTAGTTAGAATATTTAAAGTATTCTTCGGTCTTTTCTGCTAATTTCTCAACATCAGAAAATCTTCCCAAACTTGTAGAACCAAGCACAACAATTATCACAGGACGATTCAACGCCGGATCAATAACGACCGCCAGATTCCCTCCTGCAATATTTGTAAAGCCCGTTTTGGAGGCTATGATATTTGGTAATTTACCAACAATCTTATTTGTATTTTCAACCTGATGAACAAAACCATCTATTGAACGAAATACAGCACTTGTTTTGCCAGTGGATTCTAATATTTCTGGATAATTTTTTAAAGTATATTCAAATAGTGTTACAACATCATTTACAGAACCATGTGCTCCGGCAGATGTAGCACTATTATCAAGTCCTGTAACATTATAAAAATATGAATTATCCATCCCGATTAATTTTGCTACTCGGTTCATCTCCTCGACAAAAGTATTGTTGCCGGCAGAAATTCCACTAAAAGCGTTGGAAGCCAAAGCTGCCGAAGCTGCATTAGAAGAAGTCATCATTGTAAAATCAATAATATCTTTTTTATAAAATTTTTCTCCAGAATATAACAAACTATTTCCAAGTTCTTTAAGGTTTTCGTCAGAAATACTAATTATTTCCTTGTTTGTGTTTATCTCAAAGGTTAAAGCCGTCAAAACTTTTGTGATTGACGCAAGAGCAAGTGGTAAATCTTTGTTTTTTTCGTAAATAATTTCTCCGGTATTCAAATCTTTTACAATGGCGGCTTTTGCTTCAATTATTACATCGGCAAAAATATTTTTATCAACAGTATTTTGCTTAATTTCCTCAACAATTATTGGAACATTACTTTTTACTTTCAAAAAAATTGTAACAGAAAAAAGAATTGTGACCGGTATCACGATTAATATAATCAAATAAAATATTTCTTTATTCTGTTTGATTTTCTGAAGCATTATTTTTTTCCTCTACATTTTTTTGTTTTTCCAAAAAAGTATCAATGTCACGATTAACTTCTTCGTATTGTGGCAAATCTTTTACCTGTTGAACACCCAAATACGCTAGAGCGTCTGTTGACGCGGTATAAACATAAGCCCTTTCATCCCTTTCATCGACTTTCTTATCAATTAGACCTCTAACAAGTAGTATGCGTAGTATAAATTGCGAATTTACACCCCTAATGTAATCGATATCAGCCCTTTTCATTGGACCACGGTACAATATGATGCTGAGCGTTTCCAAAGCCGCTTTGCTAAGATCTTTTGTTAATTCTTCTTTTTGTAGTTTTTCGATTAATTCAGAAGTTTCTGGTGAAGTTACCAAAGAAATTTCTTCGTTATTAATGATCAAAACCATTCCACGTTCCTGCGTTTTTACAAGTAAATTCTGAGCCGACTCTTTGATATTTTCAGTCGACACGTTTAAGATTTTTGCTAATTCAGAAAAAGTCACTGGTTCTGCTTTCCAAAGCAAAATACTTTCTATTTGTTTTTCTAATAATTCATTGTTCATTTTAAATATAATTTGGCGTATCAAATTCTTTTGTCTGAATTTCTATATCGTCGTAATCCTGATTTTGCGTTGTTTCAATTATACCCTCTTTTACCAGTTCTAGCATGGCCAAAAAACTGACAATAACGCCAATTTTGTCATTTTTATCATAACCCGAAAACTCTTTAAAACTCATTTTAATAGATTTTTTAACTCTTTCAGTTAATCGACCGATCATTTCTTCTAAACTAATAACTTTCCCAACAATCGCCTTGGCAATTTTTTCGAATTTTGGTAGAGATTCTACGACTGACATTACGGCAGATTTCAGACCAGCAATATTAATTTGTGCAGAAGGTGCGAAAACAACTTGATTAGAAAATATTTGTCGACGACCAAAACATGGATTTTTGAAAAACATTTCTCCGATAAGAGGCTCGACTTCTTTCATACGTTTATGAATTTTCAATCTTTTTTCCAACTCATCAATACTTTGTTCTTCTTCACCAGACAGATCAAGTGTTGGTAAAAGTGATTTTGATTTTATTAACAACAGCGTTGCTGCAATCAAAATAAAATGAGAATTCTGGCTCATCGACATTTCACCATGATTCTTTATATAAGAAATATAATCATCGGTAACTTTTGCCAAAGAAATATCATTAATTAACAATTTTCTTTTCTCAATCAAATTTAAAAGCAGATCAAGGGGTCCCTCAAAAACTTCTGTTTTTATTTCAAAATTCTCTCCTACCATTTTTCGTGTTAAGGAGTTAACCTGTTTACGTCTCTTGGAAGATAAGTCACCTCGCGCACGTTATCGTAACCTAAAATCTTTGCAATCAATCTAGATGGTCCTATACCACCACCACCATGCGGAGCACATCCATATTTAAAGAAATTTAAATAATTTTCTAGACTCTCAATATTCATTTTCTTTTCTTTTGCTTGTTCTATTAGTTTTTCATAGTTATGCTCTCTTTGTGCCAAAGTCGTGATTTCTATTCCACGATAAATAAGGTCGGCAGATTTTGTTAGTTTTGGATTGTCTGTATGTCTCATGTGATAGAAAGGACGAACAGTAATTGGATAATCAGTCAAAAAGACAAAATCGCTGCCAGTTTCATTTTTTACAATCTCTGCAATTTTTCTTTCTTCCTCTGGTGACATATCGTCTGGTTTTTCACCAATAACACCAACTGTTTTTAATTTTTCCTTGGCTTCTAACAAAGGAATTCTTGGGAATGGAGTTTTTGGAATTTCAATATTTAATTCTGGGAATTTTTCTTTTAATCGAGCAAATCCTGAAACAATCAATTTTTCTTCTTCATCCATAACATCATAATGAGATTCTACAAAACCAATTTCAAAATCCCAACCTGTGTATTCTGTAAGGTGACGAGTAGTGAAGGACGGTTCAGCACGGAAAACTGGTCCAACCATAAAAACTCGATCAAGACCAGATGAGATTGCCATTTGTTTATAGAATTGTGGTGACTGTGCCAAATAAGCTTTCTTTTCGAAATATTTTACTTCAAAAACTTCAGCACCAGATTCACTGGAAGTGTTCATAAAAGATGGAGTATAAATTTGTGTGTAGCCAGCTTTTTCCCAATATTCTCGGAATCCTCTTTCAAGCTCTGTCCAGATTTTAAAGATTTTTGTTTTTTCTGGTTTTCGTAAATCAATGAATCTATAATCAAATCTGGAATTTTGATTTGTTTCTTCCCCGCCCTTTTTAACATTTACCGGGATTGGTAATTCAGGATCTGCTTTTGATAGAATTTCTATTTCTCGTGCCTCAATTTCAAAGCCACCCGGTGCTTGTTTTTCTTCTTTGACAAGGCCCTTTAGTGCGACCACACTTTCGTCACTTAAGCTTTTTGCGATTTCAAAGTCTTTACAATCCTTTAGCACTACACACTGAACCAGACCAGAAATGTCTCGTAAAATTAAAAAAACTATTTTACTTTGATCCCTTATCGTGTCGACAGAAGCTTTGATTAAAATTTCTTTACCAACATGATTTATTGCATCTTTTATGTATACTCTTTCCATGATTTTGTTATTAATTTTTACTTATTAAAGTGTTACGCCTACTTTTTTTCTAACTTCCTTCATAATTTTTTCTGCTCTATCATTTGCCTTCTTGCCGCCTTCTTTTAAAATCTCTAGCACCTCGTCTTTTCTATTTTCCCAATAAGCCCTTTTCTCTCTGAATGGTGTTATGAAAGCATTAATATCATTTATTAATCTTTCCTTGGCATCTTTGTAACTGATACCATTTCCATATTCTTTTTCTAGCTCTTTAATCTCTTCTGCATTTAAAAAGAGTTTATTTAACTTAAATAATATTCCATCAGTATCTTTTGGTTCAGAAATTCCTTTTGAATCTGTCGGAATACTCATCACAGCTTTTTTTATTTCTTCTGTTGTTGCGAATAATGGAATAGTGTTTTTATAACTCTTGCTCATTTTTTGTCCATCTGTTCCAATGACTGTCGCCACTTCTTGCAGAATTACTTCCTTTGGAATTCTAAATGTTTCCCCGAACACGCGATTAAATTTTTCTGCAGTGTCACGTGCAATTTCGACGTGTTGTTTTTGGTCATTTCCAACTGGCACAATATCAGCCTCGCCAAGTAGAATATCTGCAGCCATTAAAATTGGATAATTAAAAACACCGGCATTTATTTCTTTATTTTTTGCTTCAGCATCTTTGAATGCATGAGCACGCATCAAATACGGCATTGTCGTTAAACATTCAAAAATCCACGCTAACTCTGTAACTTGCGGAATATCCGATTGTTTAAATAGAGTGACTTTTTTTGGATCAAGACCTATTGCCAAATAGTCTATAGCTTCTTCCAAAATATTTTGGCGCAATTCCTCGGGATTTGTCAGCCCGGTTAAAGCATGTAAATCAGCAATAAAAATATTACTTTCGTATTCGTTTTGTAGACTTACAAATTGGCGCATTGCACCAAAATAATTGCCAATGTGTGGTCTGCCAGTTGGCTTTATACCAGATAATAAATTTTTACTCATAATGAATAAGATTATCAAATTTAGGGGCTAATTCCAAATGTTAATTAGCTAGTGGTAATTTAATATAGAAAGTCGATCCAAACCCAGGTCCTTTTGATTCAGCCCAAATTTTTCCACCCTGAGATTCTGTCATGATTTTTGCAACATATAATCCAAGTCCTGTTCCGGTGACACTTTGACTAATTGCCTGTTCGGTTCGGTTAAATTTCTTAAAAATATTATTTAATTTATCGACTGGAATACCAATACCAGTGTCTTTAACGGATATTGTGGCAAACTTAGAATCATTTTTCAGTTCAATTTCTATTGATCCTGTAGGGGTGTATTTTAATGAATTATCAACAATATTTGAAATAATCTGCCTAGTTTTATTTATATCACCACGAATATTTAAATCATTTTTTGGAATTATTTTAATTAATTTAACTTTATTCTGAATAAAAATTGGCTCAAAAGATTTTAATGTTTTCTCT
>CAYWTD010000023.1:0-11348 GCA_964461185.1 uncultured Candidatus Saccharibacteria bacterium
AAATTATTAAAATGTATATCAGAGTAAAAGCTAATCCTGGCGCAAAAAAGGAAAATTTAACACAAATCAAAGAAAATGAATTTGAGATTAGTGTCAGAGAACCAGCGGAAAGAGGAGAAGCCAACAAAAGAATTTGCGAAATACTCACACAACATTTTAATAATCCGGTAGGTGGAGTCAGAATCATAAATGGACACCACTCGCCGGTTAAATTATTAAAAATTGGTAACGATTAAAACTATGAGCGCAATCAAGACAAATATAAAAGCAACAAATTTTGATTTAACAGAAGAAATTACTGATTATGTTGCAGAAAAAATTTCTGGTATAGAAAAGTATATTTCCTTAAAAGAAGATACAGAAATTATTGCTCAGGTTGAGATAGAAAAGGTCGCTGGTGAACACCACAAACACGGAAACATTTTTAGAGCTGAAATAAATATTCAGTACGAAGGAAAAGTTTATCGAGCCGAAGAAACTCGTGAAGATATTTTTGTTGCAATTGAAGAATCTGTTCGAGTTGCAATTCAAGAGCTTAAGAAAAACAAATCTCGACAAATTAACTTTGTCAGACGTGGAGGCGCAGCAATAAAAAAATTACTTCGTTTTGGTAGAGAAAACTAATTTTTTAAAAATCCTTTTTCAAAATCGTTATAACTCATTTCCTTTCTTCCTTCTGGAAGTACTTTTACTATTTCTAACTTATTGTCTAGAAAATTTGCAGATGAAATTTTTACACGGATATTTTTGTCACCGTGTTTAATGAAAAAATAGGCTCCTGGCCATGGATTAAAAGCCTGAATCTTTAGGAAGTTTTTATATTGTTCTTCTTTTGGCTCATCCTTCCAATTTTTAGAAAAAATAATTTCTCCGTCTTCCTTTGTTATTTTTTTTGTAAAAGTCGCGCACGTGTGATTTTGTTCTTCTGGTTTTATTTTGCCAGTTAAAAATTCTGGAATTGTTTTTGCAAGTAGGTTTCCACCGATTTCTGCTAATTTATTTTCAATTTCAATTTTTGTTGGCCACCCATCAAATTTAACAATTTCTTTATTCAAAATTGGTCCATGGTCCATTTCTTTATCGACTAACATAATAGTCACGCCAGTTTCTTTTTCATCAGCCAAAATCGCCGATTCAATTGGACTTGCCCCTCGGAATTTTGGCAAAAGGGAGGGGTGAACATTAAGTGAGCCAAATTTTGGTAAATCAATAACACTTTGTGGAATTATTTTTCCATAAGAAGCTACAACAAAGAAATCCCAATCAGTTTTTTTAATTTCATCGATAAAATCAGCATTTAATTTTTCTGGCTGTAAAATAGAAATAGAATTTTCTTCGCCCCAGATTTTACTTTCTGGTTTTTGAATATGTTGACCACGACCGCTTGGTTTATCATGCGCACAAACAATAATTTTTGGAATAAATCCAGCAATTTTCAGTTTTTCTAAAACAATTGTACTGAATTTGTCAGTACCGAAAAAAATAAAATTCCAATGTTTATCGCTCATATAATTCTTTTGGCATTTCAATTATATCTTTGGCTTTGTCTATAAATAATGTACCTTCCAGGTGGTCGGTTTCATGTTGGAAAATTTGTGCAATCAGTCCGGTTGCTTCCATTTTGAATTTTTCGCCGTTTTCGTCAAAGGCCTCGACAGTTACTCTGGACGATCTTCTAACTTTCCCATACAAAGGTCTAACAGATAAACAGCCTTCTTCCATCAATTTTCTGTCTCTAGATTTTTTTGTAATTACCGGGTTGATGAAAATCAATTTTCTTTCTCCGATAAAATTTACCGCTTCATAAGCAAGTGGAGAAATAATAAATAATCGCAAGGATTTACCAATTTGTGGTGCCGCCAAAGCCACGCCGTCCTTTTCCTTATTCAGGGCCTCGGTCATTTCTGTCAGTAATTTTTTAAACTTTGTTGTGCCGACAATTTTCAAATCTACCGCTTTCGCGATTTCCCGTAGAACTTTATGCTCTTTTTGGACGATTTTTGTCATTGTTGTGACGAATTATACACTTATTTTATATCTTATAAAACACTTTCGGCATCAATTTGAACTTTAAATTGAGGTGGTAAATTACGCAACTGATGAATCAGATATTTGTTTGGCCACTCATTTCTTGGAACTTTTATCATTCCGTGAACAATTTTTTGTCCACGAACCGTTTCTATAAAAGCCGGATAAGTTAATAATTCATAAGGCTGTAGCATTTTTGCAATTTCCGTAAATTGTTTTTCTATTTGCAAGGAAGTTTTGGCCGAAAGAGAAATTTTGATTATCAGACTGAATGGCGGATAGTTGAATTTTTTTCTATCAATAAATTCTTGTCGATAAAAATCAGTTAAATTTCCCTCGATAATATTTTTGAAAATAGTTTCTTCTTTATTTCTAGTTTGAATTATATATTCTTGTGAAGCGAGAGCTCGAGCACGCAAAAGAATATTTAAAATTCTTTCCTTAATTCTAAAATCTGGCAAACCAAACATTGAATCAATAGAAATTATTCCGACTCTCTCAACCTGATTATGTAAATAGAGTAGAGCCATTTCTGTACCAATCAAAATTCCCGCAGGTGAATCATAAAAAGCCGTCACAATTTTTCTGGCCTTTTCATGAGTATCAGCGTGGTCTTTGTCCAAAATAAAAACTTTTACATCTGGAAAAATGTTTTTTATTTCTGATTCAATTTTTTCTACACCAGCTCCCAATAAATTTAATCTCCAACCATTACATTTTATACAAGTAAAATCAGTTTCTCTCTTGTGACCACAGGAATGACAGCATAAATGATTTCCTTGTTCTTTCAAATTTTTTCCGTGTAAAACCATCGGCGAGCTACAAAAATCACAACGAACAATCGTGCCACAATCGGTACAAATTATTATTGGTGCAATTCCCCGACGATTTGTTAACAGAAAAATTCTCTCATTTTTTTTCAATGAATCAGCCAGAATTCTACGCAAGGTTTCCGATATAAAGTTTTCATTATTATCAATTTCATTTCTGTCTTTTAGATTAACAATTTTCTGATTTGCATCAGTAATTGAACGAAATTTTATTGGCGTATGTTCCAAAAATTCTTGTTCGCTATATCTCCACAAAGTTTCTGCCCGCAACATTAAATCTCCCAACATATAGTTTGCACCCAATGCGTTTGCGTATTTTTCAAAGAAAAATCTAAAATCAAAATATGGTCTTTTTTTGGTTTTATATGAAGCAGAATTTTCTCTCTCAACAATTATAATTCCCAAATTTGGCAGAGGAATTCCCACAAATCCTGCCGTAACAATAATTAGACTTGGTTTGTCGCGAGTCGCTATTTCATTCCATTTTTTGATTATTTCGTTTTTTCCTACTTTGCTGTGTAGTACAAAGGTGTGTTTTTCAATTCCTCTAGAAAGCTCTTTCTCGGCATAATTAGCATCTTCTACGGTTGGTACACAAAATAAAATTGATTTATTTTTGGCAAATTGCTCGCGGACAATACTTTTGTACTCGGAATATCTATCTTTATCTTCTGTCTGTAAAATATATTTTGGTTGATTTTGAGAATCAGTTTTTTTATTTTCTTTTTTGGTTGGTACACTTTTTTGAAGTTTATCAATATTCTCTAGAATATTTTCTGGAATCATTGCTTGGATTATGGAACCGGTTCCAGTTGCAAAATAATTTGCTGTTTCTTCTGCCGCCTTAATAAATTCATTAGTAAATAAAATATTTTTTGAAACACCTTTAATTTTCTTCAATGAAAATTGTGAATTTTTTATTTCGGTTTTTAAATCCTTAATTGGTGTTGAACTTATCGTCAGTCCTTTCATTGTTTTATTTCTAAGAGGAACCGAGACGATTGATCCTGGCAAGATTTCTTGGCTTGAAAAATAAGACAGAGATGGACTCCGAACTGATCGTGAAAATGGTGTAACCTCGATAATATACATAGCTTATTTTTATTACTTTTTAGACAAATTGTAAAATCGAAAGAAAAGTATTAGTATGGTGACACTTATGGGATTTTTTACACCAAAACTAGGAATCGATCTTGGAACGGCTAACACCCTTGTTTTTTTACCTGGCAAAGGGATTGTTCTCAGTGAACCTTCTGTTGTTGCTGTCTCTGAACAGGATAACAAAATTTTAGCTGTTGGTCTCGAGGCCAAAGATATGATTGGAAAAACCCCAGAAAGCATTGTGGCCTATCGTCCAATGCGAGACGGTGTTATTGCTGATTATCGTGTGACCGAAGCAATGCTCTCTTATTTTATAAATAAAGTTTTACCGAAATTTAATTTATTTAGACCAGAAGTTTTGATTTCTGTTCCAGCTGGAATTACCTCTACAGAAAGAAGGGCGGTTATTGAGGCGGCGATCAAAGCTGGTGCAAAAAATGCTTATGTTGTAAAAGAGCCAATTTTGGCAGCAATTGGTGCAGGTATTCCAATTAATGATGCACAAGGTCGAATGATTGTTGATATTGGAGGAGGAACAACTGACGTTGCGGTTATTTCTCTTGGCGGAATTGTCGCATCTACTTCGGTTAAAGTCGCAGGAGATAAAATTGATATTGCAATTGCCGATTATATTAAAAAAACTTTTAATTTAGCAATTGGTGATAAAACTGCAGAAAAAATAAAAGTCAGAATTGGTTCTGCTGTTTTACTTGATGAAGAATTAAAAATGGATATCAAGGGTAGAGATTTTTTGACTGGTCTTCCTCGTTCAACAGAAATAAAAACTAACGAAATTGTAAAAGCGATCAATCGTGAATTGCGTGACATTATAAAAGCTATCAAAGATGTCTTGCAAGAAACTCCACCAGAATTGTCATCCGATATTATTGATTTTGGTATTACTATGACAGGCGGAACTTCACAATTGCGAAATTTGACTGAACTTGTTTTCCGTCGAACTGGAGTTAAGGCGCATTTGGCCAAGGATCCATTTTATTGTGTTGCAAAGGGAACGGGAATTGCCTTGAACCATTTAGATACTTATAAAAAGACTATTATTGCAAAGAGATAATGAATGAAATTATCGAACAGTATAAGAAAACTAAAATCTTGCATCATTTTTATATTTTAGTTGGCTCCAAAAAATCTGTTGCTGAAAATCTTTTAGATTTTTGCAAAAATAATATTGTTCCAAAAGAAAAGATTAGTTCTTCTATATTTCAATATAATTTTGATCATTTATTAATTGATGATGCCAGGGCCATTATTGAACGCAGTAATTTAAAAGCAGAAACGGGAAGTAAAACAATTTTTATTATTTCTTTTAATCAGATTACTAGAGAAGCCCAAAACTCTTTTTTGAAATGTATTGAAGAACCAACAAAAGATACAATTTTCTTTTTTATTGTTTCTGACTCAAATTTATTTTTACCAACCGTTTTATCTCGCGCTGTCATTGTTAAGGACGAGAATAATAAACCCGCTGATTTTTTAAAGGAATTATTGGCGAAAAACATTGGTCACAGAATGAAGTTTATTGATTCTGTTATAAAAAATATAAAGGATGAAAAAAAACCAAAAATCTTTGCAAGAGAAATGATCGAATCATTAATTATTGATTTAGAAAAAGAACTTTCCAACAAACCTGAATATTCAAAGTCTCTAAAAGAGCTTCAAAAAATCTATAGCTATTTGCGTGATCAGTCCGCTTCAATAAAAATTCTATTGGAGAAGGCGGTCTTATCATTACCAAAATAATTTTTTTTGCTATAATTACAATATGGCTTACGATTTCAAACAATTTAAATCTCGTACAAACGAGATAAAAGAGTGGTTAAAGGGAGAATTATCAGCAATTAGAACTGGACGTGCTTCATCCGCACTTCTTGATGGGGTAAAAGTTAATTTCTATGGTGCACACACACCACTTAATCAAACCGCAACGATTATTTCTGAGGATGCAAGAACTTTGAAAATTAATCCTTATGACAAAACTCAGACAAAAGATATCGAGAAGGCAATCACTGATGCTGATTTGGGAGTTTCTGTTGTAGTAAATGATGCAGGTATTCGAGTAATTTTCCCAGAATTGACTTCTGAAAGAAGGGAAATCTTGCTGAAACAAGCTGGTAAAAAAATTGAAGAAGCTAGAATTTCTATTCGCAAAGAGCGGGATGAAATTTGGAATGACATTCAAGAGAAAGAAAAAAATGCGGAAATGAGCGAAGATGATAAATTCCGTGCAAAAGAAGAAATGCAAAAAATTGTTGATGAAGCTCAAAAACAATTTGAAGAAATGCTTGCTACAAAGGAAAAAGAAATTAAACTATAAAATAAATGTTACTCGCTACAATTTTACTCATTGTTATTTTAGGAGTTCTTATTTTTGTTCACGAACTTGGTCATTTTTTGATTGCTAAAAAAAATGGAATTCGGGTTGATGAATTTGCTATTGGTTTTCCACCAAGATTGTGGAGCTTTGATAAAAACGGCACAAAATATTCTATAAATTTAATTCCTTTTGGTGGGTTTGTTAAAATTTTTGGTGAAAATGTAGATGAAGAAGCCCTTGATCCAAATCGTAAAGATAGTTTTCTAAACAAATCAAAATTCACTCAGGCCTCGGTTCTTTTTGGTGGAGTTTTGTTTAATGTAATATTTGCTTATATTTTGATTTCAATAAGTTTGATGGCAGGTTTTCCATCAATAGTTACTGATGGAAATGCTCATAAATTTTCTAATGCAAATGTTGTAGTTGTTGGAATTGTACCTGATTCCCCGGCACAAAAAGCTGGAATCGAACCCGGAGATCAAATATTGGGAATAGTAAAAGGTGAAAATGCTTTGGACGAAAACGAAATAACCATTTCGAATGTCCAGCAAGTTATTTCAGCTGGTGATGTCGGCGAAATAGCTTTGGATTTACGGCGAGGTGGTGAGGACAGAAAAGTATTTTTAAATACAGAATCCGGAATCATTTCTGATAAACAGGCAATTGGTATTTCTATGGAAAGAATCGGAACCTTAAAATATTCTTTTTTTAGGGCTCTTTGGGAAGGATTTAAATTAACAGGCCAAACAATAAAAGAAGTTGCCGTTGGATTGTCCAAATTAATTGGTACTGCAATTGTTGGAAAAGGATCTCTTGATGATGTTGCTGGACCCGTCGGAATTGTTGGATTGGTTGATTCTGCTCGAAATTTTGGATTTTATTACTTGTTAACATTTACTGCATTTATTTCACTAAACTTGGCTGTATTGAATATTTTACCTTTACCAGCTCTTGATGGTGGCAGATTGCTTATTATTTTGATCGAAGTAATTATTCGTCGACCCATTAAATCTGCAGTAGTAAATTGGATAAACGGAATTGGCTTTGCTTTGCTTATTCTGTTTATGGTGGCAATAACAATAAACGACGTCTTGCGACTATTTTAAAAAGTGTTCGAATGGTGATTTTTATTCACTGTACTTTTTAAAAATGTTAATCTATTTTAGGACTGTAATTTAAAACAAAATACCGTTAATTCGGTAAAAAGGAGAAAAGGTGAAAACTGCTGAGGAGCGCAAAAAGATTGGTGATATTTACAAAGTCTTTGATTCCCGAGGACAAATCGTGGGTCAAGTCAAGGTCGCCGATGTGACTTTTTCGGCGATCAATGGTCGACCTGTTCTGTGCTTACGTGGAAAAAATCGCCCACTGAACCAATTTGGTTTTACACCCGAGGCCGCCGCCAGATTCTTTGTCCAAATTCTTGGAAGAGATTTAGGCAAGATGTTCAGAGTGTATTACGCAACCGGCCGATCGTTTCCGTCGTTTGATGATTATCTGACAGATGTCATCTTGGACACAGAAGTTCCGTGTAGTCACGAGAACCACAAGGAATATTCGATTCGGTTTTTCCGAGACGAAGCGAGCAGAATCGAGGTGCATATTGTTTTTGGTTGGACCCAAAAAATAATCCTCAAAAGCTACGCTTACGAGATCGGATTCTGATTCGATTTTTCTCACAATCCCGCCAATCAAATGGCGGGATTTTTTATATCTTTCATATTTTTGTCAACTTCTAATATTCCCGTTATTTTGCTATATTTATCTGTAATGAAACAATCAAAACTTTTCACAAAAACTAGACGTGATGCGCCAAAAGATGAAGTTTCAAAAAGCGCACAGTTATTAATCAGAGCCGGATTTATTCATAAACAAATGGCAGGTGTTTATACTTTATTGCCACTTGGTTTACTTACTATAAAAAAGATAGAACAAATAATTCGAGAAGAAATAAATAAAATCGGTGGTGTTGAAATGAATTTAACCTCTCTTCAAGATCCAGAAGTTTGGAAAAAAACTGATCGTTGGGATGATGAGAAAGTTGATAATTGGTTTAAAACACAATTAAAAAATGGCACGGAACTTGGTCTAGGTTCTACACACGAAGAGCCAATAACAGAGTTGATGAAAAATCATATTCATTCGTACAAAGATTTACCAGTCTATCCATATCAATTTCAAACAAAATTCCGTAATGAATTGCGTGCCAAATCTGGAATTATGCGAGGCCGGGAATTTTTAATGAAGGATTTATACTCTTTTTCAAGAAATGAAGCAGAACATAATGAGTTTTATGAAAAAGCCAAAAATGCTTATAAAAATATTTTTAACCGTCTTGGTATTGGTGAAAAAACTTATTTAACTTTCGCCTCTGGTGGAATTTTCAGTAAATTTTCACACGAATTTCAAACTATTACTGACGCTGGCGAAGACATAATTTACATTGATGAAAAATCTGGAACAGCGGTAAACAAAGAGGTTTACACAGATGAGGTTCTGGCTGATTTGGGTCTTGATAAAAAAGGTTTGAAAGAAGCCAAAGCCGTTGAGGTTGGAAATATTTTTAGTTTAGGCACAAGATTTTCCGAACCTCTCGAATTAATTTTTGATGATGAAAGTGGAAAAAAACAAACTGTTATAATGGGAAGTTACGGAATTGGTCTTGGTCGGCTTATGGGCACAATTGCCGAAGTGATGTCTGACGAAAAAGGTTTGATTTGGCCAGAACAAGTTTCACCATTTGATGTTCACTTAATAAATGTTTCTCCGGATGAAGAAGCGGCGGTTAAAACAGCTGATGAATTTTATGAACAACTTTCTGATAATAATTTTTCAGTTCTTTATGATGATAGAAAGGCCGGAATTGGCGAAAAACTGTCTGATGCAGATTTAATTGGTATAAAAACTCAAATTATCGTTGGCGCAAAGGCGGTTCAGTCTGGTGAATTTGAAGTAAAAGATCGTCAAACGGGTTCAGTTAAAAAAATGAGCGAAGCAGATATTTTGAATGGAAAGTTTGCAAAAGAATAAAAAGACTATAATCTGATAATAAATGAAAGATTTCTGGGGCATTAAAAAATATATAGATAAGATAAAGCCAATGATAGCAGGGTTGTCTAATAATATTGGTATTGATTTGGGTACGGCCAATACACTCGTTTATGTTCCAGGTAAAGGTGTTGTATTGAATGAACCCTCAGTCGTCGCGGTAAATCAGAAAACCGGTCAAGTTGTCGCCGTTGGTCATGAGGCCAAAAGAATGCTTGGGCGAACGCCGGCCCATCTATTTGCAGCAAAACCAATTGTCGATGGTGTTATTTCCGATTTTGAAATCACGGAAGAAATGATTTCTTATTTGGTTAATAAATCTCAAGAAGGAAATAAAAAGTTTTTTGGTCCACGAGTTGTTATTGGTGTTCCAAGCGGTGTGACAAATGTCGAGGCTAGAGCCGCGCGGGACGCAACAATCAATGCTGGTGCCAGAGAAGTCTTTATCGTTGAAGAGCCGATGGCTGCTGCAATTGGTATTAAACTACCGGTGAATGATCCAATTGGCAGTATGATTATCGATATCGGTGGCGGAACAACTGATATTGCTGTAATTTCTCTTGGTGGAATTGTGCGATCAAAAAACTTGAAAGTTGCTGGAGATAAAATGAATAGCGATATTATTAATTATATTCGTAGCGAATTTAAAATCTTGATTGGCGAAAGAACAGCGGAACAAGCAAAAATAGATATTTGCAAAGTTTTGCCAGATGGAGACTCTCTGGAATCTTCAGTTCGGGGTCGAGATTTGGTTTCCGGTTTACCACGCGAGGTAATTATTACTGATTCTGATATTAGAGAGGCGATCGCTCAATCTGTCGACACCATCATAGAATCAGCCAGAGAAGTTTTAGAAACAACTCCACCAGAAGTTGTGGCTGACATTATGAAATCGGGAATTTATCTTGCTGGAGGTGGGGCTCTAATTCGCGGGATAGATACATTATTATCACAAGAATTACAAATTCCGGTACAGATTGCCGCAGATCCATTAAGCGCCGTAGCCAGAGGAACAGGAATTATTTTAGAAAACCTTGATGTGTATAAAGATGTTTTGTTAGAAAATGAAGACGAATTACCTCCAAAAAAATAAAAAACAAATTGTTAAAAATAGATTCAAACAAATTGTTTTTGTTATTATTCTAATTTTAGTTTTATTCTTTTTTGGCTCTTTTATTCGGGTATCTGTTCATTTTTTTAATATTCCAATTACTTTTACAGAAAAAATAATTATCAAACCCTTTAGCACATTTTTTAACTATTTATCATTCAAGGATGGCCTAGTCAGAGAAAATAGTATTTTAGAAGAAGAAATTAAAAAGTTAAATATAGAAATGTTAACTGTTAATTCAATTCGTGAAGAAAATCATGCTCTGAAAGAAATTTTGGGTTATAACAAAAAAGTTTCCGAATATGCTTTGGCCAAAGTTTTGAATAAACCGCCTGCTTCTCCATTTGATACTTTAGTTATTGATATGGATCAAGAAAAATCTGTTTTAAACCAAAAAGTTTATTTTTCTAATTTGCCAGTTGGTTATATTTCCGAGATTTATAAAAATTCCTCGATCGTTAAATTATTTTCTTCATCAGATGAAAGGATTTCTGTGAATATCGGAGAGATCATCAGAAATGTTGAGGCCAAAGGAATCGGTAGTGGAACATTTAGAATCGAAATTCCAAAGGATATTGGGGTCAAGGAAGGAGATATCGTTTCTTTAATAACCGGCGAAGTCATTGGTTTGATTGAAGGAATTGAAATGGAATCATCAAATACCTTTCAGAATGTTTATTTTAAATTTCCGTTTGCATTAAAAGACATGAATTGGGTTTTGATTAGACTAGGAGAACTGTAATTTTTTAGTAAAATAATGAATAATATGATACCGAGAATTTTATACGGATTATTTATAATTTTATGCGCCTTTGTGGCCCCGTGGTGGGTAAGCGTCGTTTTTTCTATTATTGGATTATTCTATTTTGAAAAATTATATGAAGTTGTTGTTGTCGGT
>CAYWTD010000024.1:0-10234 GCA_964461185.1 uncultured Candidatus Saccharibacteria bacterium
AAGTAATAATATCTTTTTATTTTTTGAAGTATGTTCAAAAATCATGATTGATTATATGGTTTTGTTTTTATATTCATACTCTATTAACATTATAACAAAAAAAACACTTTTTTATCATAAAGAAAATAGCTCATCAATTGGAGTTTTTAATTCTTTTGCAACACTTAATGCCAACTTGAGTGACGGATTATACTTACCTTGTTCAAGAAAAACGATAGTCTCTCGCCTTACTCCAACTTTCTCTGCCAGCTCCTCTTGAGTAATGCCGAGTTTGGTTCTAAATTTTTTAATCTCGTTTTTCATCTTTGGAGTTGTGTTTACTGTAATATTTAAAGATGACTGAGTATGTAAACATTAGGATACAAATTGAAAAAGCCAGTGTTATGGCTATGGGTTGATAAAAAGGATTTATATCACCAAGAGCATACAATATGAACATAACAATCACTCCAATCCATGATGTTAGTTGAATGGCAAGTAATGCCGATTTTCCCCCGATTTGATAGTCTCTTTCGTCTGCTATAACTTCAACTACTTTCTTTCTTAGATAAAAGAGTGTTAGAGATGACAAACCCAAGACCATAATTGGGACGAAAAAATTACGAAGAACCAAAGACTGGCTAAATATGAAAGCCGTAACAATAACTACTCCTAACCTTATTTTATTATATGTTTTTAATGTCATATTATTTGTTAATTATTTCTAACTATCTTAATGTTAGAAAAATATAACATTATTGTCAAGCGGATAGATTGATAAAATAAAAACAGCGACTATGAAGTCGTTGCTTTTATCTATAATTTATTAGGTACTTGGGTCGCACATTCGTCATAGACAAATGGGTTGACTCCGATTTTCAATTTTGGCGGGACACTTGGGTTAAGTACTAATTGGTTAAAGTGTTATAAGGGTATTTTAGCATATTTTTTCAAAGGTAAGTGATGCACGTGGGTCGCGATATAAAATGCCACAAATGCTACACGAAGAGAGAGTCCTTATCTCGATTAATAAAAAATTGTTGAATTAGAACAATTATTTGACAAATATCAATTTGTCTGGCAGAATCGGTTTAAATGTTCTTTGATTTTAAATCATTAAATAAGAAGGGAGATTGATATGTACAGGACTTTATCTGCTCCCATTAATCTCCAAATTGAGATTACTGAGAGATGTACGCATTGTTGCAGACATTGTTACAATTTTTTTCGCTACGGTGATGAAAATTGCAAGAGTCTAAGTCGAGATGACCTACAGTTTTTAGTCGACGAAATCGGTAAAAATAAAGTAGTTCGAATCGTCTTGACTGGTGGGGAACCGTTGGTTGAGTCAGAAAACCTCATTTGGTTTTCCAGACAATTGGCGAAGTTTTCTTGGATCTCAACATCACTGAATTCAAATCTTGTCTTGCTGACTGAAGAAATGGGCAGAGAGTTGTATTCAACAGGTGTCCACAGTATTCTGACTAGTCTTACTGCTGATACACCAGAGCTTCATGATTGGATTACTCAACGGCCTGGAAGTTGGCAAAAAGCCGTAGATGCCATTAAGTTGGCTAAGCGTCTTGGGTTCAAGGTGCTGATTAATATGGTTCTGACGAAGTGGAATGTCGATCGAGTTTATCAGACTGGTAAATTGGCGCAGTATTTAGGTGCTGACAAATTTGGTGCCACAAGAGCTTGTGCACCCACACCCATGGCGAAGGAGTTTTGGAAGAATCTGATTTCGGTCGACGAAGTCAGACAAAGTCTTTCAGAGCTTTATCGTCTCAAGGACGAGTGTGGGTATGCGGTTGACATTTTTGAACACTATCCTTGGTGTGTTTTTGGCGATGTTGAGAAATACAAATATCTCGCTCGTCGAAAGTGTTCGGCTGGTGTCACCAGTGCTTCAATTGGTGCTGATGGACAATTACGACCGTGTGGGCATTCATCCAAAAAGTATGGTTCAGTTCTTGAAGAAGGGTTGACCACTGTTTGGGCCCGCATGTCTGATTGGAGATCTCAACAATACGTTGGTGTCTGCAAGGATTGCAAATATCTACCGTATTGCAGCGGAGGATGTGCTGTTGAAGCAGAAAATTCCGGCCAATGGAAAGATCACCATTGTGTCGGAGAATCCGGCGTAATTTCTCTCCCTAAAAAGAAGGAAATACAAATATTGATATCGCCTGATGATGAGTTACACTTTCCGATTCATGTCGGTTTGCGTGACGAAAAATTCGGTGGTATCGTATTTTCAGGTGATGGTGGGTTCGTTCTTTTAGATGACAAGACATATCAGGCAATTAAAAATGTCTTTAGTGTCAATTCGTTTACCGCGAATCAACTTGCAGTTAGTGCAGGTTTCGAGATAAATGAAACATTACAGACGTTGTCTGATTGGATCAACAAAAATCTTCTCAAGAAAGGAGGTAAATAGTATGAGGACTTTGGCGTTGATTGAAGATGCTACAAGAGATGTCGCTGGCTGTGGTCCAGGTTGCGACGTGGCTTGTGACACAGGCGAAGGGGAAGGATGCGATTTCGTTCCTCCAGACTTGGTGCCGTAGGCACTTCCGTAGGCCAGATGTTTCAACATCTGGCCTACTTTATTTTTCCTTTAAAAGGTAGATAATACACACTAATGTATGATTAATTTTTTATACAACAAAAAAATAGAAGATCAGGTTTTTTCTGATTTTGTATTAAAGAAAAAGATTAGTGTTGTTAGTGACTCGATAAAAAATGAATTATCGTCAGTTAATATCGATTCTAATCAAGAGTTTTTTATAAATCATATAAAATTTGTTGGATCGGAATGGAAAAAAGTTCAACCTAAATTTTTAAGTGCACTTGGTGATTTTTATGAAAAAGATCTTGTTGCGCCAGATTTAATATGTTATCTAACTAGATTGGATATTTTCCCTTATAAATACAGTGCAGATTGTGACGAAGATAATTGGTTTTGTGTACCAATGTTTGGTAACCCAGCAGAAAGAAACAGGGTGATAATGCACGAACTTTGTCATTATTTTCAACCAGTCCAACTTGCGGATGAGATCAAGGAAGCAATACCAGTTATTTTAAATGATC
This sequence comes from uncultured Candidatus Saccharibacteria bacterium, assembly GCA_964461185.1. Taxonomy (GTDB): domain Bacteria; phylum Patescibacteriota; class Minisyncoccia; order Phycocordibacterales; family JAACPR01; genus JAKLEX01. The sequence goes on from CAYWTD010000024.1 coordinate 3,073, forward strand.
ATGAAAAATTTGGGATGTATAGTTTTGATCGGGGTCATCAAGATGAATCAGAACAGAAATGGAGAAAAATAATTTGGGATTTGTATAAAAATGGCGGGAAATTCAGTGATTTGTTAAAGTTAATTAAATAAATATCATGTTTAATTTTGGTTTTAAGAATAATTTGAAAATAAATATAAGATATGGTAAATTGCTCGATCCGTTTTTTAAGGATTCAGTTAAAATTAATTATCCAGATTATGTTTTCCCTAATGAAGATGAAGTTTTAAAAAAAGTAGAATTATTTAAAGAGATTTGGAGTAAAGAAGGGGGTAGTTTTATAAATGAAATTTGTAGAATAACTAAGTTGAAATTTAAGAGAAATACTATTGATTGTTTTATTATAACAGCAACCCCAAAAGATCTGTCAGCCCCTCTTGTTATTAGAAGCCGTTATAATGAACAGGAATTTTTGGATTCCATGTACCATGAATTGGTCCACATCTTATTGACGGATAATAATGTAAAGAAAATTGAAGAATTTAAAAATGAAAGTAGTACGACTATAAATCACATACATGTTTTTGCCATTCTGAAATATTTTTATATTGATGTTTTGAGGGATGAATCAAAACTAGTGGCAATTAAACAAAAATCTTCTGATTTAAAGAATGTTGAATATAAGAAAGCTTGGGATATTGTCGAAAGAGTTGGTTACCGAGAAATTATTGAGAAAATAAAAAAGGTCTAATTCAGAGAATTAGACCTTTTGGCGCCCAGATTTGATCGGGAGCTACGGAAAGGACTCTTCGCTGTAGTCATCTTCCACGGTTCCTTCTTCTGCATCCGGGTCCGGATCGGTACGACACACGAGGTGTTTCATGTGGGTGGCTTTCATTTGTCACCTCCTTTCTGAGTAAAATCGTAACATAGATATTATAATGTGTCTAATTTTATTATAAACAATAAACTAAATATGAAAGCTGATATTTCTGTAAGGGAAAATCTAACTTTTGGATTATCTTTACCTGGCATGGCGTAATTATACTATTATTTTTTTAATTCTTTTGTGATAAAGCAGCTCGAGTCACTTCGGTATTTTGTTTTACCGATGGACGCATAAGGTTCGAACGCGTCTCGTGCAGAAATAACTCGTCACGAATTGGCGGGACATTCGGGTTAAGTACCCACGATCCCAAGCGTTGCAAGGGTATTTTAGCATATTATTTCAAAGGTAAGTGAGGCACGTGGGTCGCGTTACAAAATGCCACAAATGCTACACGAAGAGAGATGTTGATTACAGATGTTTCTGGTTTGATATTGTGGTAACCTAATAACACCATGAGTAAGATAAAAGTTGCAATAATTGGCGTTGGTAATTGTGCCAGTTCTCTAGTTCAAGGAGTTAAATACTATACCAATAACCCTGATGAGGGGGGAGTCATGTATAAAAAAATTGGCCCATATAGCATATCTGACATTGAATTTGTTGCAGCTTTTGATGTTGATGAAAATAAACTTGGAAAAGATCTGTCTGAAGCAATATTTTCTGAACCAAATTGCACAATTAAATTTTCAGATGTTTCAAAACTTGGGGTGACAGTCAAAAAAGGCGAAGTTTTGGATGGTGTTTCTGATAGTATGAAAAAAATTGTATTAATAGATGAAAACAACCCATCTGTTAATGTTGTCGAAGAATTAAGAAAGTCTAAGGCCGATATGTGTATCTGTTATTTGCCTGTTGGTAGTTCAGTGGCGGCTCGCTTCTATGCACAAGCAGCAATAGATGCCGGAGTGTGCTTTATAAATGCTATTCCAGAATTTATTTGTTCTGAAAAAGAGTGGATAGAAAAGTTTGAAAAAGCGTGCTTAGTTTGTGTTGGTGATGATATTAAATCTCAGGTTGGTGCCACTATTGTACACAGGAGTTTAGCTAGACTTATACAGGACAGAGGTCATACCATAGACAGCATGTACCAACTAAATATTGGTGGGAATACAGACTTTCTTAACATGAGAGATGAATACCGGCTTGAATCGAAAAGAAAATCAAAAACACGGGCCGTTACATCAATTTTGAATTCGCAAGATATTGATGTAAAAATTGGTCCAAGCGATTATGTTCCATATTTAAAAGATAACAAAGTTTGCTATTTAAATATTAAAGGCGGGCAGTTTGGTAATGTTCCTTTTGAATTGGATTTGAAATTAAGTGTTGAAGACAGTCCGAATAGCGCGGGGGTCATGACTGAGGTTATAAGATCAGTTAAGCTAGCAAAAGATCGAGGATTTTTTGGAAATGTTAATGAGATATCTGCATACGCTTTCAAATCACCAAATGTACAACTGAGAGATGATGAGGCGAGAAAAAATTTTGAGATTATTACTGATAATATATAAATTATGAACTTTTTTCTGGTTAATAAGGATTTTAATGAACTACCATATGAATTTGTTGAGAGAAAAGGTAAGGGTCACCCAGATACTTTATCTGATAACTTGGCAGAATTTTTGTCCTCGCGTTATTCTAGATATACCAAAGAAAAATTCGGGGTTATTCTTCATCATAATTTTGATAAGGTTGGACTATTGGGCGGAGCCTCAGACGTTGGTTTTGGATATGGATGCTTGAGTAAACCGATCAGAGTTCTAATAAACGGAAGAGCCTCTACGAAATTTAGTAGTGAGAGTATTAATGTCAAAGAATTATTATTAAGTTGGTCGAAGGAATTTTTATCTGAAAATTTACTATTAAATGATCCTGATACTGAATTGGAGTTTCATTACAATTTAAGTACACAAAGTAGTCCTGGGAAAACTGATGAAAGCGACAATAAAATCAAAAGCGCAAGAAAATATTGGTTTGAGCCAAGAGGGCTTGAAGACATACCAGAATTAAAAAAATTGTTTTCTAATGACACATCCATGGGTGTTGGTTTTTACCCGTTTTCAAACTTAGAAAGTCTTATTTTAAAGATAGAGGGAACACTTAATAATGGTGATTTCAAAAAACGACATCCATGGATTGGGTCAGATATAAAGATAATGGGTTTTAGAAATGAGGAAGATTATAAAATAACCATGTGCATCCCTCAAATCGGTAAGTGGGTGAAAAATATAGAAGAATATAAAAATAATATAAAACTGTGTAAGAAGACTGTAATTGATATCGCAAGAAAAATGGGTATCGAAAAATTTGAGTTAGATATAAATACCCGTGATAATTATGAAAAATGTGAGTTGTATCTAACAACAACAGGATCTTCGATTGAGAGCGGCGATGAGGGCCTAGTTGGACGCGGGAATCGTATTCAAGGTTTTATCTCACCGATGAGACTAATGAGTATGGAAGGTGCCGCGGGGAAAAATCCTGTCTATCACATCGGTAAGATTTATTATGTGGCTGCACAGGAGATTAGTGAAAAAATTTTTAATACTTTCCATATACCTAATGAGGTTGTATTAATTAGTCAGAGTGGCAGGGATCTTCTCGACCCATGGGTTTCTTTTGTACACGTTCCAGAAACATTTAATGATCGTCTAGGTTTAGAAGATTTTGTAAAAGGTGAAATTAAGAAGATACCAGAAATAACGGAAAGAATAATCAATTTAAAAGTTAGAATTTGTTAATCTATGGAATCTAATATATTTTTATCTGGCGGCGGAACATCTGAACAGACATACGAATTTGATGATATTTTTTTAAAATCCTCTGGTGAGAGAATTTTGTATTTACCAATTGGACTCAAAAGAACATTCTCTGGTTTTGATGGTTGTGTTGATTGGTTTATGTCCATGATAAAAATGCACAATGTCACTAAAAAAGTGACCACTCTAATAGATTTAAAGAATAAGGCCGATTTTATTTCAACAGAATATTTTGATGCAATCTACATTGGTGGTGCAAGTGATACGTTCAGATTGCATTCTTTATTGAGAAAAAATGGTACTTACGACTTGATAAGGAAATTTATTGAAGAGGGTGGGATTGTTTATGGTGGTAGCGGAGGAGCAACGATTCTTGGAAGAACAATAAATTATGACCAGAGAGATAAAGGTCTTTCTATTACTGATGATTTGTCATCCAATATATGTTTCGATTATGCAATTTATACACACTTAGAATCTTTAGAGAAGGATTATTTAAAAAAACAAGAATATGGAAAGTTGATTTGCCTGCCGGAAAAATGTGGTCTGGCAATTAATACAAATGACAGGATGTCTATATATGTTGGCAAAAATTCAGCATATATTCTTAATGGAGAATCCGCAAAACAAATAAAGGATAGGGAGATTACAAAATTATGACATTGTGATAAATTATAAGACATTATGATTTCAAGAGAAAAGACGACATTAGAAGAAGTTAAAATTACACCGCGATCAGATGACTATTCAAAATGGTATTTAGATGTTATCAACGCTGCTGATCTGGCGGAGAATGGTCCTACTAAAGGATCAATGATAATAAAACCAGCGGGGTATGCTATTTGGGAAAAAGTCCAAGAGACTCTAGATAAAAAATTTAAGACAATCGGCGTGCAAAATGTTTGTTTTCCAATGTTAATTCCTGAGAGATTTCTAAATAAAGAAAAGGACCATGTGGAAGGATTCTCACCTGAGGTAGCTGTTGTTACATATGCTGGCGGTCAAAAATTAGAAGAGGGTTTGGTTATTAGGCCGACTTCGGAGACAATTATTTACGACACATTTTCTAGATGGATACAATCTCACAGAGATTTACCTGTGACCATTAACCAGTGGGTTAATGTTGTTAGGTGGGAGATGAGGCCAAGACTTTTTCTAAGAACAACAGAGTTTTTATGGCAAGAAGGTCACACTGCCCATTCTACAGAGAAGGAGGCAGATGATTACGCCAGACAAATGCTTGATCTGTATAAATGGTTTGCTGAAGAGATAATGGCGATTCCTGTAACTGCCGGGGTGAAAACCGAGAGTGAAAAATTTGCTGGAGCCCTCAAAACTTATTGTGTGGAAGCAATGATGCAAGACGGAAAAGCTTTACAATTCGCGACGTCTCATAATTTAGGTCAAAATTTCTCAAAAACATTTAATATTCAGTTTACAAACGAAAACAATGAGGCATCATTTGTTTGGCAGACTAGTTGGGGACTAAGTACAAGATCAATCGGTGCTCTTATAATGGTTCATGGTGACGATAAGGGAATTGTATTACCACCAAACATTTCACCCATTAAGGCAGTAATAATGCCGATGTGGAAATCAGAAGAAACAAAAAAGGATGTCGTCGCAGCGGCAATGAATATCCACGACAAACTAATTGAAATTTATGGTAATACTGGGATTGTAATTGACGATAGAGATATCAGAATGGGTCAGAAACATTATCACTGGGAGAAAAAAGGTGTACCAATTAGAATAGAGATTGGCCCGAGGGATTTGGATAATAATTCCGTTGTTATTGTGAGAAGGGACACCTCAGAAAAAGAAATTGTTGAGGTGGACAAATTGGCAGAAATCATTAATCGAGTCTTGGTCGATATGCAAAAAAATCTATATGAGAAAGCTCTACAACGACAAAACGACAAGACGGTCGAGGTTAGTTCATGGAAAGATTTTGTTAAAAATATCGAAGCCGGTAATTTTGTAAAAGCGTATTGGGATGGTTCTCCTGTGACCGAGGAAAAAATAAAAGAAGAAACTAAAGCAACTATAAGATGTTTAAGTTTTTCTGATTCAAATACGAAAGAGGGGAAATGTGTTTTTAGTAATAGTGTTGGTAAATATAAAGCGGTTTTTGCTAGGAACTATTAGAGAATTGATTCATACACTTCAATGTGTTTTTTAATGATTTTTTCTAACTCTATCTTTCTTGATAACCCACCCGGTTTCATAAAGGGCATTTTGTATGCTTTTATAGACGCGCGAATGAAATTACTGGAAAATTTTTCTAAATCATCGTTATATTTGAATTCCACTATTTTTTTTGATTGTTCTTTATAAAAACCAACATTAGATACTACGGGATGACAACCGCAGTCGAGAGAAAGTTCAACTTGACCACTATGTGTACCCCATAGATATGGTAAGACACATACATGACTCGAGCCAAAGACCTTATTTATTAGCTCATTAGATATATCTGGTAGAGAAATTACTTTTATCCTATCCGAAGAATGTATCAATTTTAGGAATTTATCAATTCTCTTATTTGTTTTCAATACAGGTTTAGTTATAACTGTTAGAGAACATTTAAATAATTCTGGACACTTTAAAAATTTTTCAATTGAAAAGATTATTTCTTTATTTTCTCGTGGCTCTCCAACCAGATAGACGAAATTTCCTTTTCTTTTTTTATCTAGATATTTCTTACACAAGCTGACATCTTTAGGGCTTGCCATGTAGCCAAGAGGAATAACCGATATCTTTTTTTTATTACCAAATTTTTTTAACATCCATTTTTTACATCCATTAGTGAGAGTAATTAGCGCATCAGATCTGTCAAAAAGTAATTTCTGTAGTTTTCCTCTGCCAATATTTTTCCTTCGGGTGCTTTCTCTATTATGACAAGTCCAGATAATTGGTTTGTTAACATGTTTAAAATAATCCAATAATGACTTAAGTTCCGCGATTGATAATTTATCAAAGGAAAAGTGAATATGGACAAGATCATATGTATCTGGTGGATGTTTTTTATTTATAAACTTTGGAGTTGCTGTTCCCCCTATTTTATTAAAATAATCTGTATTTGGATTAACAAATTTTATCTGATTATTTTTATCAAATTTTGACATGTATGGGTGTCTAGACGGAAAAGATAAAACTTTAATCATGTGTTTAGGATATAGGATATCCCACAATTGTAAATGTTGGCATTGCGTATGCTTTATGGATATAACAATCGGAATGAAACAAGTCAAATCAAGTAACCCTCTTTTTCTGATAGGGCATATCTTATAAATCAAAGTTTAGTTAACAAAATTGGCAAGATGGTCGATGTCGATCAAAAAATTCATTTTAACCATTCGTATAAAATGGGGCTATGAACATTTTTACTGTAGCTAAATAACAAGATATATTCTTAAATATGAACAAAATAATTGGCCAAAAGAGGTTGGAGAAGGGAGATACTATAGCTTTTGTTAGTCGGAAATAACTTTAGATTCAGAAGAAGATTTATTTCAGGTGCTTGGATAATCAC
>CAYWTD010000025.1:0-10081 GCA_964461185.1 uncultured Candidatus Saccharibacteria bacterium
CCTAAGGTAGCGAAATTCCTTGTCTGGTAAGTTCAGACGCGCACGAATGGTGTAATGACTGGGGAACTGTCTCGAGGACTTGCTCGGTGAAAATACAATGGCGGTGAAGATGCCGCCTTCCTGCAGCAAGACAGTAAGACCCCAGGAGCTTTACTATAACTTGGCATTGGCTGTACGTTTTTACTGCGTAGCATAGACGGGAGACTTTGAAATTTTCCTTTCGGGGAAAGTGGAGTCGTCAGTGAAATACCGTTCTGTAAAAATGTACAATCTAACCTCGACGGAAAAAACGGCGTGGAACAGTGTCTGGTGGGTAGTTTTGGTGGGGCGCTATCCTCCTAAAGAGTAACGGAGGAGTTTATTAAGGTTAGCTAGGCGCGGATGGAAATCGTGCCGATAGTGTAATGGCACAAGCTAGCTTGACTGCAAGTCGTGCATGACGAGCAGGTGCGAAAGCAGAACATAGTGAACCGATGGTACGCTTTAGACGCGGCCAGAGATTAACGGATAAAAGTTACCCTGGGGATAACAGGCTGGTACTACCTAAGAGTTCATATCGACGGTAGTGTTCGGCACCTCGATGTCGGCTCAACTTATCCTGGGGCTGGAGAAGGTCCCAAGGGTTTGGCTGTTCGCCAATTAAAAAGTTACGTGAGCTGGGTTCAGACCGTTCACGAGCGGAAGTTTTCGGCTCGTGAACCAATCTGAATCCCTTCGAGCAGTTATCAAACCAATTAAATGACATTTATGTTATAGGTCTTTCTTGTCTAAAAGATTTCAAGTAGAAATCTGTAGAAAATCAATATTCACGGCGGTCTTCGTTTTAATACGAAAGAAAAAGTCGATTAATATCGGGAAAATCTTTTAATTTATTAAGAGACAATTCCGAGGGAAATAATTTATTATTAGCCCGTAGAGACTAACAATCGACCATTACATTGCGAAATGATAATGAACATATAGTCCGATGCATTAGGTAACTAATGATTGGCATGCGTGAGACAGGTTGGTTCTCTATCTGCTGTAGGCGTTGATTCTTGCGGGGGTTTGCCTCTAGTACGAGAGGACCGAGGTGAACCGACCTCTGGTGTGAGAGCTGTTCTGCCAAGAGCATTGCTCTGTAGCTATGTCGGGTTTAGATAAATGCTGAAAGCATCTAAGCATGAAGCTAGCCCCAAGATTAGGAATCGTTTGAGATCCGTCAGAGATTATGACGTTGATAGGCACCAGGTGTACGCACAGCAATGTGTTTAGCCGAGGTGTACTAATTAATCGATCTCATTAGGAAATTTAGAAATCACTTTTATGTGTCTATAAATTTATTAAGTGGAAATACAATTTCTCGATTGTAGTTTATTCAGTGTCTTGTTCTGGTGATTTAGCGCGGTGGAAATACCCGTTCTCATTCCGAACACGGCAGTCAAGCACCGTAGCGGCGATGGTACTGTAAAAGGGAGAGTAGCTAGTCGCCAGGACAAGGTATTGAATAGATTAGTGCATTAAATCTTGAGAATAATTTTTGAGATCCTCCGCAGGTCGTAGACCGAGGACTGGATCGAACAAAAGTTATTTTCAAGATTTTTTGTTATAATTTAAACATTATGGCTTCATGGGGAACAGAACGTAGAAATAGATTTATAAGTATTTTTTTAGTTATTGTTTTGGCAATCGCTGCTATTTATTTAATTGCTTATTTCAGTAAACCATCAACTTGTTTTGATAATAAAAGAAATGGTGATGAAACAGGAATAGATTGTGGTGGTTCTTGTGAATTAATTTGTAAAAATGTTGCAACAGCGCCGGTTATTCACTGGTCAAGATATTTTGAAGTAGTTCCGGGTATTTATAATGTTGTTGCGTACGTTGAAAATTTGAATTCAGGCGCCGGTGTTGATTCTGCAAAATATATTTTTAAACTATACGATGAAAAAAATGTTGTTCTAACAGAGAGAAGGGGTTCAATTAAAATTAGGCCGAATGAAATAATTCCGATAGTAGAACCAGCATTGAATACTGGAAAATTAGCGGCCGTTAGATCAACTTTTGAGTTTACTGATGATTTGATCTGGATGAAAAGAGATCCAAGAAATTCTGTTTTAGTTATAAGTAAAGAAAACTCCTTTGAGGTAGATGGTTTGCCCAGAATTTCTGGTGTTTTAACAAACACATCTGTCCATCGTGTTCAAAAGGTTTCAGTTGTAGCGATTGTTTATGATTCAGCAAATAATGCAATTGCTTCTTCCAGGACTTATTTTGAAAAAATAGATAAAGATGAATCAGTTGATTTGGTTTTCACTTGGCCACAAAAATTTGAAAAACCTATCAATCGTTTTGAAATAGTTCCTCTTTATGACACAGATTTTTAAAGTCATAAATAATTGGGCAAAGGGAATAGATTGGATACTATTTTTTTCTGTGATTCCAATTGTATTTTTTGGTTTAATCACAATGTATTCTTTTGTTGATTCAAACCAATTTTTTACAAAACAATTAGTATGGTTTTTGGTATCGATTATTGTTTTTATTGTTTTTAGCCTAATAGATTTTAGATTTCTTCGCCGAACAGAATCAATTGTCTCCTTATATGTTTTATCAATATTTTTACTAACAGCTCTTTTTGTAATGGGGAAAGTTGTAAAAGGATCACAAAGTTGGTTTGATTTTGGTTTTGTATCTTTTCAACCAGTTGATTTGGTTAAATTAATATTGGTTTTAACTTTAGCAAAATATTTTTCACGCAGACATATTGAAATTAGAAATGTTCGGCATATTATCATTTCTGGAATTTATGCTCTAATACTTTTTGTTTTGGTGGCGTTACAGCCCGATTTTGGTTCAGCTATTATATTATTTTTAATTTGGTTTGGAATGGTTATGGTTTCTGGAATTTCAAAGAAACATTTAATCGCAGTTTTTCTTACTGGAACAGTTGTATTTGCCGCTCTTTGGGGTTTTGCTTTCAAGGATTATCAGAAAAATAGGATAATGACATTTATAAATCCATTGCACGATATTCGCGGGGCTGGATATAACGCTTATCAATCAATGATTACTGTTGGTTCAGGAGAAATTATTGGAAAAGGTGTTGGTTATGGAACTCAATCTCGCCTAAGGTTTTTGCCAGAATATCAAACGGATTTTATATTTGCGGCTTTTGCAGAAGAATGGGGATTTGTTGGAGTTATAATTTTATTTATTTGTTACGGAGTTTTAATCAGTCGAATTTTGTCTGTCGCAAAAAAAGGTGCGACAAATTTTGAAACACTATTTGCTATTGGATTTTCTATTTTTATCATGAGTCATTTTATAATTCACGTCGGAATGAACGTTGGACTTTTGCCTGTTACAGGTCTAAATATGCCGTTTATGAGTTATGGAGGAACAAACCTTCTTGTCTTATTTATTGGAATTGGAATTCTGATGAGTATGCGCAGGTATTCACGCGCCACTCACCGAGATTTGTCGACAAATGAAATTGTTGGTATCCAGGCCGAGTAAATTTCTAAAATATTACAAATAATCAGCATTAAAAAATTCTTCTTGAAAAAAAAAGGTAAATAGTACATAATGCCCTTTATCTATGGCTAAAATTAGAATTTCCGCGATTTTATTATTAATAACTGTTTTTGCAGTAGGTTGGTTTGTATACAGTAGCGAAGTTAATCCATCAAATGATCGATTTGCTTTCAAATTAGGTCTTGATTTGGACGGAGGAACATATTTAACATATCGTGCTGACGTTTCTGAAATTAATCCGTTTGATGTCGGTGATGCGATGGATACGTTGCGTAGTACAATCGAAAGAAGAGTAAATATTTTTGGTGTTTCCGAACCAATTGTTCAGGTTGAAACAGGTGGGGTATTCAGTAGCGGGGAAGATGAACATCGATTAATTGTAGAACTTCCTGGCGTTACAGACATTGGCGAAGCGGTAAAACAAATTGGTCTGACTCCCATATTAGAATTTAGATTGGAAAAATCGATGGATGAGTTGACTGATTTCCCAACAGAATTTTCTGAATCTCCAGAAGAAGCTTTGGAACAAATTAGAGACTTGTTCACTCCGACCGGAATCACTGGTGCACAGCTTGAGAGAGCTAGCTTGATTTTTGATGATTTAACTGGCCAGGCAACTATTTCTCTGGTTTATAATGATGAAGGAAGAAAGTTGCTTGCAGATGTAACGGAAAATAATATTGGTCGAGTTATGGCGATATTTTTGGACGGAGAAATAATTTCTGATCCAGTTATCAGGGACTCTATTTCAAATGGTCAGGCAATTATTTCCGGTGACTTCACTCGACAAGAAGCAGCAAATCTTGTGAAAAATCTTAATTTTGGTGCTTTGCCGGTTCCAATAGAATTAGTTGAAACCCAAACAATTGGCGCGACCTTAGGAAAAGAAACATTAAACATGGGAATAAATGCTTTGATTATTGGTTTTATTGCGATCTTTATATTTATGGTAGTTTGGTATCGTTTGATGGGAGTTGTTTCGGTAATTGCTTTATTGTCTTATATTGTAATTATGCTTTCACTGTTCAAGCTTATTCCTGTGACTTTAACAGCGGCAGGACTAGCCGGATTTATTCTATCTATTGGTATGGCTGTTGATGCAAATGTATTAATTTTCGAAAGAATCAAGGAAGAAATGAAAAAAGATATCAGTCTTTATGACGCGGTCAAACTTGGTACAGACAGAGCGTGGGGATCCATCAGAGATGGTAATTTTACAAGTATTATTTCAGCAGTTGTTCTGTTTTGGATGTCAGGAACTTCACTGGTAAAAGGTTTCGCTCTGGTCTTTGGAATTGGTATTTTAGTTTCAATGTTTACAGCAATTACTATTTCAAAAATGATGTTGCTTGCATTAAGTTCAAAAAGAAATTTATCAGAAATTGGATTTATAAAGAAATTATTCGGCTCAGGTTTTAACTTTAAGAAAAACTAACATGTTCGTAATTACATACAGAAAAATATTTTACAGTATCTTGATAATTCTTTTGGTTTTATCAATTTCTGCTTCTGCGATTTGGGGAATAAATTTAGGAATTGATTTTACGGGAGGATCTTCTTTGGAGATAAACTTGTCCGAAAATCGTCTGGATAAAGCACAAATACAAGAAATAATTTTTGGTTTAAATTTAGATAGAGATTTTTCAGTTAGAGAGACTGGTGAAAGTGGATATATTTTGAAATCAAAAACTCTGGATACTGCTGAAAAAGATTTGATAATTTCTACACTTTCCGAAAACGCTGGAAAAGTTGAAGAAGTAAAGTTTAGTAGCGTTGGGCCGATTCTGGGTAGAGAACTAAGAAGCAAGGCTATTTTTGCAATTATTCTCGTCGTCTTGTCAATAATGGTTTATGTGGCGATTGCTTTTAGCGGTGTTTCAAAACCAGTCTCATCATGGAAATATGGTTTCATTACAGTTTTCGCGCTTGCACATGATGTTATATTCATGGTCGGGTTTTCTGCTGTTTTAGGAAAGTTTTATGGAATAGAATTTGACACTTTGTTTGTTATTGCACTTTTGGTAATTCTTGGCTATTCAGTTAATGACACAATTGTTGTTTTTGATCGAATTAGAGAAAACCTAAAAGATATGCCAGAAAATCAGAGAGAAAAACGTTTTGACACAACCGTTGGTGAAGGACTTCGCCAGTCTTTTGGTCGTTCTATAAATACTTCTATAACGACATTAATTTCGCTTCTCGCGCTAGTTATTCTTGGCGGTGAAGCAACAAAATGGTTTGCTCTTATTTTGGTTGCTGGTGTATTGGTTGGTACATATTCTTCTATCTTTTTTGCGGCTCCAATGCTTGTTACTTTTCACAAATCTCAGAATTTAAAAAAAGATTAATTTAATTAAATTTAGTGACCTTAAGGACCCAATTTAAAGTGGGTCCTTATTGTTTTCATAACGCTTGACTTAAAATGACTTTTGTTTATAATAGCCCTTACCTCGAAGGTGGGGTTTTTATTTGGTCAGATTGTGAAAAATCAGACGAAATAAAAGTGTGAGAGGACTTTGAAAACTGAATATTATTGCATAAATCTGGTAGGATAAAATCTAACAGATTCATTGCATTGTGCATACAAACAATTACAAATTTATTTATCCTTTATTTTGTCTCGTTCTAATTCTTTTAAGCTAAGAGTTTGATCCTAGCTCAGGATGAACGCTGGCGGCGTGGATAAGGCATGCAAGTCGAACGCCCCGCAAGGGGAGTGGCAGACGAGGTAGTAACACGTAGGAATGTACCCCAAAGTCAGGAATAACTTATCGAAAGATAAGCTAATACTTGATGGTCTCTTCGGAGTAAAGATTTATCGCTTTGGGAATATCCTGCGTAGTATCAGCTAGTTGGTGAGGTAATGGCTCACCAAGGCTATGACGCTTAGGGGACCTGAGAGGGTGACCCCCACCGATGGTACTGAGACACGGACCATACACCTACGGGTGGCCGCAGTCGAGAATCTTCCGCAATGGACGCAAGTCTGACGGAGCGACGCCGCGTGATTGATGAAGTCCTTCGGGACGTAAAGATCTTTTCTCAAGGAGGAAGTTTATTGACGTTACTTGAGGAATAAGAGGTTGCTAAACTCGTGCCAGCAGCAGCGGTAATACGAGTGCCTCGAGCGTTATCCGGAATTATTGGGCGTAAAGGGTGCGTAGGCGGATTTGTTAGTCTTTTGTTAAAGCTCCGGGCACAACTCGGAAAAAGCAAAGGAAACGGCAAGTCTAGAGAATGTTAGGGGTAAGCGGAACTCTATGTGTAGGGGTGAAATCCGTTGATATATAGAGGAACACCAAAAGCGAAGGCAGCTTACTGGAACATTTCTGACGCTGAGGCACGAAAGTGTGGGTAGCGAATGGGATTAGATACCCCAGTAGTCCACACCCTAAACGATGCTCTCTGGCTTTGAGCGGAATCGACCCCGTTCGAGGCGTAGCTAACGCGTTAAGAGAGCCGCCTGGGTATTACGGCCGCAAGGCTAAAACTCAAAGGAATAGACGGGGGCTTGCACAAGCGGTGGATCATGTGGCTCAATTCGTCGGTAAACGAAGAACCTTACCAGGGCTAGAAATCTATTTGAAAGCTCCAAGAAACTGGAGTCCTCGAAAGACAAATAGACAGGTGTTGCATGGCCGTCGTCAGCTCGTGGTTTGAGCTGTTCCCTTAAGTGGGGTAACGAGCGCAACCCCCATCGTGTGTTACAAGTGTCACGCGAGACTGCCCTCGCTTTTGTGCCGGACTTTTAAAAAGTCGGACATAGAAGCGAGGGAGGAAGGTGGGGATGACGCCAGGTCAGCATGACCCTAGACGCCCTGGGCTGCACACGTGATACAATGGGTAGAACAACGAGGCGCAATGTCGTAAGACGGAGCAAACCTTTATAAAACTGCCCCAAGTTCGGATTGAGGTCTGCAACTCGACCTCATGAAGTTGGAATCGCTAGTAATCGCAGGTCAGCTATACTGTGGTGAATACGTTCTCAAGCCTTGTACTCACCGCCCGTCACGTCAAGGAAGTTGGGAGCACCCAAAGCATCAAATTTTTTGGTATTACGGTGAACTCAATGACAGGGACGAAGTCGTAACAAGGCACGGGTAGCGGAAGCTGTTCGTGGATTATATAAAAAAACAATCGTTGCATTTAATTATGCAACTGATCGAGTCGATTTCTGTGCCTCGATCGAGCACAGAAAGAGTTATCAGCTCTCTCTAAATGATGATTGACTGTAGAGAAAGTTCTATTGACAGTTCGGAAAGACGAATAAGAAAATAGGACGAGACAAAATAGTGGATAAATAAAATCTTCCAAAGTAATTGAAAAAACAACCCCAAGAGGGGTTGTTTTTTATTTCTATTTTTATACTCTATCAAATTTATCTATTCCTATTTGATGCTTTGAATTGAGCTATTTCAGAGCTTCTTAAACTTTTTTGATGTCTATTGTAGAAGAATGCTCCGACAATCATACTCCAAACAGTTAGAAATGATACGAACAAGGCAATTTTTCGTGCATCGTCAACACCGGTTACAGGAACTTGATTTAGAAATACTGAATCCAAGCTTGCAAGTTGACCTGTGGGAACGCCCGGCTCTGTTGTTACCCTAACCACTCTGTTTGAACCATCGTCTCTAACTCTGATTGATGGGCATGTTGCAGAAGCTCTTTCCCCGTAATCATCTGTAACGGTTACTCTGACTCTGTATGTCCCTTCTTCATCATAAGAAACTCTAAGTGTTCTGGTGTCGTCATCTTCGTCTTCAATATCCCCAGTCCATCTATATCTAAAAGGTGATCTGCCCCCATCTATACTGACTGAAAATGTAATACGCTCGTCTGTATATATGGAAGTGTCTGTTACTCTACAAGTAATATCAAAGTCATCTTCTTCTTCGTCTTCTACTACGACTGAAGCACAAGTTCTACTTGCAGTGTTTCCAGAACTATCGCGCGCAATTACAGTTGCAGTATAAGTACCAGGCGTACTAAATGTTCTACTTCTGGTTGAACCAGTACCGATGACGGCACCACTCCATGAATAAGTGAAACCACCTGTACCGCCTGTAGCTCTGCCTGTCCAAGTCACAGTATCTCCAACCTCTACATAAGTGTCACTTACAGAACAAGTTACGTTTATATCGTCATCCTGCAATCTATTTGCGTAACAACTAGCTGTTGTTCCACCATTTGAACCAACACAATTCCATAGATATTCTTCATTGGTGTCCGCTGCTCCGGAATTATATGTACCGACTTGGCAAGCGGCTGATCCTGTTGGTAGAGAAGAAACCGTTGTACCATTTGCTGTTCCACAAACACCATCAATTGGTGTTGCTGGTGGGGTAGGAGAATCTAATCTTTCAAACAAAACACAGATTGGAAGAACACTCTCTGGTGTTGAACCATTTGGATAAGCCGCATGAACAGTTCTTAAAACTCTGGCGGCAGAGTTTAATGTTAAGGAATTAGCTATGGTCGTTGTGATAACATCTGCATTTTCAGGTACATCAACAGTCGAATTCGTTCTTCCTATAACACTTCCTCCCGATCTATTGTAAAGTGACACATAAACTCGCTCGTCTCTCTGATTTTGTCCACCGTGTGATGAATGATCATCGTACGTTGTCATTACGACTTTATATCTACCAGGGGGTATATTTACATTATAATCAGCATACCAAGATGTTGATGCAGAATTCCCAAGCAACCATTTTCCAGAATAAAAGTTAACTAAAGTATCACCAGCACCACCTCTTAGAGGACAAGCTATGGGTTGTGCCGCATTGACATGAGATGGGGAAAAGACCACTAGCGAAACTAGTGTTAATATGGAAGCTATCGTTGTAAAAATAGCTGTTTTTCTTTCTAAAAATGATAATTTCATAAATTTGTTTGAATTTTGTTAAAACCTGTCTATACCCATATGATAATATATTTCGGTTGATTTGTCAAGGGGTATTTTGTGCTCTAGGTATAAGCTGCATTAACTGGCTTGATATTACGAATTTTAATGAAAAATTCTACTTGACAAATTACCATAGTTTGTTATAATTTATAGTAGAAAAAAACTAAAAGGGCGTGATTTTTTCGCCCTAATAAGGAGATAGTTATGAAGAAGTTCTTTAAGAGCAATGTGGCGGCAGTGATTCTGTCAACCATTGTATTTGGTGGATTTATCTTGGGCCTGAATAGCGCCCTTAACCGCCCCGTCGTGGCATATGACGGAACAACAGACGAAGTTGTTTACGTTGAACTCGACGGGAAGAAATTTTCGTCATTCAAGGCAGCGGGACTTGATCCCAACTGCCGCCACGAGGCGATCTATGTCGCGCCTCAATGGATGAGGGAATAGTAGATTGCCAAAAACAATAGGCGCCCGTGGAGAAATCCCTGGGCGCTTTATTTTTTTCTTTATTTTTGGTAAGTTTAATGTCACGCAACAATATGCGCTATGCGCGATTAGCTCAGGTGGTTAGAGCGCGTCACTGATAATGACGAGGTCCCAGGTTCAAATCCTGGATCGCGCACCAAAAAACTCGCAAGAAAGAAATTGCGAGTTTTG
>CAYWTD010000026.1:0-9981 GCA_964461185.1 uncultured Candidatus Saccharibacteria bacterium
CCAACCAAATATTGGTTTTTCTTTAAAACCTTGCCAAGATATTTTCCAATTTATTATTCGCGCCTCAGCAGTACCTTCGTTAACCGAAGTGTTTGCCAAACGACTTAGTGTCTGACTGTTTTGAATAAAATTTGAATCTTTTATAAAGAAAAAAGTAGAAACGACGATAATGGCTGTCACCAAACCAGCAAAGGAAATAATTCTAATTTTCTTGTTTCTAAAATTTGTCAGCAAAATTAATAAAACTGAAATCATCAAGCCGCCAAAAAGACCCAAAACCGTCCCACGCGTTCCGGTTTTAAATAAAATAAATATATTAAGCAAAATCGTGATGATATAAAAACCTATTACGACGATTTTATTTTTTAAATGTTTTATTTGAGAAAGAATATTTCTTAATAAGTAAAATGCAGCCAAAAAGATATGAAAAAGTGCATAAATCGCTAAATATGTTGGATTACCAGGTGTTGAATCAATTCTCTTTATAGTTTCATCAGACAATAATTGTCTGATGGAAATAATTGAAAGAATTAAACTCGCAAAAATTGAAATATTAAAGATAATTTTCCAATCTTTTTCCTTCTTTAAGGTTGAGGCGGTGACTAGAAATAATCCAAACAAGTGAACGAGTGTTACAAAGCCCTCCATCCTTTCATAATTATTCCAAAAACTTGCGATCCGATTTGCCCCAAACAGATTAGAAATAAAAATTGAAATTAAAAAAGCAATTGTGCTATATAAAACCAAACTTTTTTTAGGGCGGTATTCTTTATTTGAAACAGCCAAAACAATCCACAAAAAGAAAATAATTTCCACAATAACCCGAAAAAAATATGCTTTTCCTGTTATGTATGGGAAAGGCAGCCAGCCAGATACAATAAACGGAATAAACAATAGAGAAATTAAACCAAGAAAAATACTGTATTTTAGTGTTTTTTCAACATTTGTCATACGAAAGGAATATAGCAAAAATAATAAGAAATAGCGATAAATTAAATTTTAAGAGGAATGGTGCTGCTGAGTTATTCAACACCTAAAATTTCTTTTAATTCCCTCTCTGAAATTTCTGGTTTTTTTTCAGTTTTTTGTTCTAGGTTTAATTTTGATTCCGTCTTGATTTGAATATTGGCTTCAGACTTTATATCGGGTTTTGATTCAGTTTTTAATTCGGACGAAACTTCTGGTGACTTTGATTGTTCTTTAACAGCTTCAATTTTAGTTGCGCCGTGATTCTCTGCCTCTTTTTTAATTTCTACTTTTACAATTTTATCTTTCTTTTTTAAAGCCTCAGCCAGAGCATCACGCAAAGCATTTGAATTCTCTTCTTTTGGGCCTTTATCATCAGATTTTTTTACAAAATCAACTTTTTTATCATTATTTGAAATATCTTTTAGAAAAATTCCTTTATCGTCATTATTCTGTCCCTGATTACTGCTTGAATCAAAATGCAAAGCTTTTTCTAATTCCAATCTAGTTTTTTCATCAATAACTTTATTCTGTCTTGGCTTCTGAGAATTATTTTGATTCCTTGGAGATCCGCCGTTACCGTTTCCATTACCACCACTTCCGTTGTAACCATTACCGCTATTATTTTTTCGGTTGTTATCGTTTTTGTTATTTGAATCAGATTTTATTGTCTTGGAGCTATCCTGAGTATTATTTACTTTTACTTCATCTCCCATCAAATTTTTCTTTATCAAATCTTCAACTTGTTGTCTTGGTCGTGCAAAAGTTTCTCGCGAAGCTTTTATTATTTCCTCAACAGGACTATTTTCGGGTTTTTCAAGAGGAGGAATTGTTCTTGCAGAAAATGGCTGTGAACCAATTCCGTTTATCATGAGTCTCAAATATATTTGATACGCCCCAAGATTTACAATATCTTGAGCTGTAAATGTCGGCGCAAATTCTTTTTCCAAAACTTCAGCATCATATGAACCGACACGGAAAGAAATAAGAGTTCCAACGTTTCCAAAAACCGCCGCCCTAACTTCATCTGTCATCTGCTCAATATATTGATGAGCAATAGTTAAATTAAGTTTATATTTTCTGGCTTCTGACAAAATATTAGCAAAAGATTCATTTGCAAATGATTGAAACTCATCAACATATAAATAGAAATTTGGGAGTTTTTTTAGTTCGGCCTCACCGGTATCAGCACGAGACATTGCCGCCAAATAAATTTTGGTAATCAACATACTTCCTAAAAGATTGGCATTTTGTTCACCGACTCGGCCCTTGGACAAGTTAATGATCAAAATTTTTCTATTGTCCATCAAATCTCTAAGATCAAATGTAGAATTTGGTTGACCAATAATATTTCTAATTAAAGGGTTTGAGGTAAATTGACCAATTTTATTTTGGATAGCCGGTGTCGCATCAGCCGCAAAACGATCGGTGTATTTTGCAAATTCATCCACCCAAAATGATTTTACGGATAAATCTTTTGTATTGGCGACGACTTTATTTCTAAAAACTTTATCAGAAAGCATTCTGTTTACATCAAGCAGTGTTGAATTTGGATATTCCAAAAGAGCAAGAAGCGTATTACCCAAAATATATTCCATTCTCGCTGACCACGCGTCAACCCAAATCTTTTTAAAAGTACTCATTAATCCAGAAACGACCAAATGTCTCTTGTCATAACCAACATCTTCCATAATATTAAAAGAGATCGGATATTCCATATCAAATGGCGCGAAATACAAAACATCTTTTACTCTTTCTTTTGGAATATATTCAAGGAGAATATCAGCAGTTTGTCCGTGCGGATCGATAAAAGCAAAACCATTTCCGTTTCGAATATCCTGCGCAGCCATATTTTCAAGCAAAACAGATTTACCCATACCGGTTTTACCAATAACATAAACGTGACGAGTTCTGTCTCCGGCTTTTATACCAAAACGAACACGGCGGTTACGGGCATCAGTATCAGCGAAATATGTAATCTGATCTTTATTTTCCATATAAAAGACTCTTTGTTTAATTATAACAAGAAAGGTTCTACTTTAAAATCAAATAAACATCCCCTGCTCCCATTGTCAGAATAATAGAGTCATCCTTTATTTCTGAAACTTTTTTCTTGGCAGCGGCAAAATCTTGCAAAACTTCTGCACCAGAAATTTTTTCGGCGATTTTTTCTGAAGAAATTGTTGGATCATTTACTTCACGCGCAGCATAAATTGGTAATAAATAAACTTTATCAAATTTATTCAAAATTCTTGTGAAGTCGTTAAAGAATATTTTTGTTCTGGAATATAAATGAGGTTGAAAGAAAATTGTAATTTTTTTATTTGGATATTTATGTCGCAGTGCATTAAGAGAAGCCGTAATCTCTGTTGGGTGATGTCCATAGTCATCATAAATTAAGGCTCCATTTTTGTTTTGTCCGTGATATTCAAGTCTTCGCCAAGTTCCTTTGAAACTAGCAACGCCCTCTTTGGCTTTCTCTAAATCAAGATTTAAAACTTTTACCACAGCAAGAGCCGAAGATGCATTTCTGATATTGTGTTCACCAAGAACAAATAACTCTGGAACAAGCGAAATAAAATCATGTGAATTTACACATCTTGATTGGTGTTTTTGTAAAATTTCTGCAATATTCTTATCTTCAAAATCGCAAATTATTTTTCCGTCTTTCGGAACTTTGTCGGCCATCTCCATAAAAGCTGTTTTGATTTCGGACAAATCTTTATAAAAATCTAAATGATCTTCTTCTATGTTTGTAATTACCAAAATTGTTGGTGATAAATTAAGAAAAGATTTTTTGTATTCACAAGCTTCTGCTAAAAATATTTCGGCGCCGTTATTGGTTTTGCCGTTATTACCAAGGTCGCCGCTATTTTCACCTGCCAAAAAATTTGTCTTACCTTCTGATAATAGACTACCTACAATCATATTTGGTTTCAATCCGGCTCCACGCAAAGCAGAATTAATCATTGCGGTTGTTGTAGTTTTGCCGTGTGTTCCAGAAACAGCAATTGTTTTCATTCCGCCTGAAACTTGTCCCAACATTTCAGCGTAAGTAAAAATTGGTAAATTATTTTTTTGCGCAAGCAAAAATTCCGGATTATCACTCGAAATAGCCAAAGTATAAACGACGCAATCAACATCATACCCAAGATTTTCCGCGTCATGACCAATCGAAACTTTTATTCCCTCTTTTTGCAGAGATTCGATTATTTCAGAATTTGCAGAATCTGAACCAGAAATAATTTTATTTTTTGATTTTAAAAGTCTTGCCAAAGCCGACATGCCGATTCCACCAATTCCAATAAAATGAAATTTTTTATATTCATTAAAGTTTTTAGAAAAAATCATATGTTAGTTATTGGAGTCGTCGATTTTATTTACATCTTCTAGTGCGCCGCGAGTATATCTATTGCTTGGACTCCACAACATCCAGGAATCAAGTCCCGCATCATATGTTCCTTTAATTTGAGCTTTTACTTCAGGCACTCCATAATTACCGCCGTAATTAAAATCTTGTAGCCACGGCCTTAGTTGTTTTTTTGAAATACGCTCACGAATATCTTCTGATATTGATTCATCAATCGCAAAGTCTGAAACACGGTCAACTGCGGATTTCATAACAAAATAAATTAATTCATAAGGATACTTATTTGGATCAGCCCATCCATTAAAACGAGGCGGATAGTGTGACGGATAAACCATTGGAGCAATATAATCAAAATACGGTAATGTCCTTTCTAAAACTTGGCCAATATTCAAGTCATCTTTATTTGTAGTAACCATCCCAAATAAATCAGCAGAAGTTATTATCGGAAATTCTTGATCGTTATTATATTTAGAAATTTTTTCAAATAAATATGTGAAAAATTCCTCTAGAGCGATTTGCTTACCGAGGACGGGATTTTCAACCAAAATTTTATTGCTATGTGGGAAATAAATATCTTTCATATTTCCATCAGACGGGAAACGAATATAATCATAGTTTAATTCATCAAAACCAATTTTATGAGATTCATAAGTGATTTCCAAAATATAATCCCAATACTCTTTGGCACTTACATCAATAAAACTAATTCCCTTGAAATCTTTCCAAGTGGAATTATCACTCTTTTTTTGCACCGCCAAATCTGGTCTAAGTTTTGCATAATATGGATCTTGAAAAACTGTAATTCGCCCGATAACATATATATTTTTCTCATGTAAAGTCTCAATAAATTCGAACATGTCTGCTGCTTTACAGCCTGATGCGCCGGTGCCCAGCAGTTTTGGATTTTCTGTTTTAAAGGAAATTGTGCCGCTGAAATCCTTTATATCAATTATTATTGAATTTATTTCTGTTTCCTCGACTAATTTGACTAAATTTGCGCGGAGGGTTGGTGTTGCTGCCACACAAGCCGTCATATAAATAGCTTTTACTGATTCTGGAGTTTTTACATGATTTATTTTTGGTTTAACCTCTTCCTCTTCCCGCTCCTCTAAAATACTGGGAAAATAATTTATCGCATTTTGATAGTTCACAGCAAACATTTTTGGTGCAACAAAAAAAGAAAAAAAGAAAAATAAAATGACCGCAAATAAAATAAGTAGAAATAAAAATATTTTTTTATTGTGTGTCTTTGTACTCATCAGAATTATTAAGAGATTCAATATCTTCATTTATATTTTCATCCAGTGAATTATCTGGTGAATATTCTGCTGCAATTTCTGAAACTACTTCATCTTTAAGAGTGTTAGCTGGAGAATTTTCAACAAAAATTTTGTGATCAATGTTTGGTTTTTCTACGCCGGTCTCTTTTTTCATATTCTGAAATTTTAAATAAACACCCAATCCAATCAAAAACACACCCACAATAACATTTACAAAAGTTCTAATACCTGAGGGTATACCCAGGAATTGATTAATTATTAATAACACGCCAACGAAAAAAATTATTTTATGAATTTTCATGTTCATCTGATTATAACAAAAAGTCTTTCAGAAAAAAGCCCTGAAAACTTAGAAAACAATTACAACAAACTCGCCACGAATTTTTTCTGGAAATTCATTAAATAGCCCAAGCAATTCGACGGCCGTTCCAGACAAAGTTTCTTCAAAAATTTTCGTTATTTCGCGAGTGATAACGATTTTTTTGTCTGGCCAGTATTCGTTCAAGGAATTTAAAGCTTTGATAATTCTGTGGGGTGATTCAAAAAAAACAAAAGCCGTGTCTTCTTCTAAATTTTTAAAAATATTTTTGAAAAAAGTTTGTCTTCCTTTTTTGTGCGGAGCAAACCCGGCAAAATAAAAATTTGTCATTGGTATTCCAGAAATTGAAATTGCCGCTGTTACAGAGCTTGGTCCTGGAACAGAAACAATTTTTGTTTCTAGTAATTCTCTTCTAACTCTCTCAACTAATTTACTACCGGGATCAGAAATTCCCGGTGTTCCGGCGTCAGTCACAAGCGCTAGATTTTTTCCATCTTGTAAAAGCTTTAAAATATTTTCATAGGAATTTTCTTTACTGTGTTCATGAAAACTAATAACTTTGGTTCCAATTTTATAACTATTTAAAAGTTTTCTGGTTACACGAGTGTCCTCAGCCAAAATAAAATCAACTTCGCCCAAGATACGAACTGCGCGAAGAGTAATGTCTTCCAAATTTCCTATTGGTGTTCCAACAATATACAGATTTGACATAACGCCATATTAACGGCTTTAAAAGTGAAGTCAAATTAATTTGCCGACAATATTTTTCAAAACAAAACTACAAAGTTTCAATGATAATCATATTGGTCTCTGTTTCCATTCCAAAAGGATGTGCCGCGGTCACAACAAACTTGTCTCCGATTTTACCTAATTTATTTTCTATAATAACTTTCTTGACATCATCAATGATACTTTG
The DNA here is from genome assembly GCA_964461185.1 of uncultured Candidatus Saccharibacteria bacterium. Taxonomy (GTDB): domain Bacteria; phylum Patescibacteriota; class Minisyncoccia; order Phycocordibacterales; family JAACPR01; genus JAKLEX01. Next base: position 6,852 of record CAYWTD010000026.1, read on the forward strand.
AATATTTTTATGTTTATTGATTTTAAAAACCCAACATCCGAAACTTAGGATTAATTTTTGAAAGGCAGAATCATTCGGAGTAAAAGCCAGAATTGGTAGAGACGGTCTGTGTTTTGATAAAGTTCTAGCTCCGGCGCCAGAATTTGTTAGAGAAATTAAAAATTTTGCATCAACATTGTGAGCTGTTCTAACGGCATGAGCGGCGATGTTCCCACTGATACTTGTGGGGTCTGTTCTTTCTCTTGAGAAAAGGAGTTGTTCGCGCAAATAATCGTTTTCTGATCGACACGCAACTTTTGCCATCATATTAATTGCCTCAAGAGGATATTTTCCCAAAGTGGTTTCTTCTGACAACATAACAGCATCAGTTCCGTCGAGAATTGCATTTGCAATATCAGAAACCTCAGCTCTCGTAGGAACCGGAGAATTTATCATCGATTCCAACATTTGAGTCGCGGTTATAACTGGCTTGCCGGCCATGTTACATTTATTAATAATATTTTTTGAATCAAAGGAACCTCTTCCGCCGGAACTTCAATGGCCAAATCCCCTCTTGCAATCATAATCCCATCTGATAAGGAAATTATTTCATCAATATTTTCAACAGCTTGTGGAGTTTCAATTTTGGAAATAATTCCGGCTTCTGATTTGTTTTTATTTAAAATTTTTCGTAATTCGATAACATCCTGTGGTCTGCGTACAAAAGAAAGAGCAAAAAAATCAACATTATTTTTTAGTCCAAATTCTAAATCTTTTTTGTCCTTTAATGTTAGAGAAGAAATAGAAACATCAGAATCTGGCAAATTTATACCGCGACGACCTTTTAATTCGCCACCCACCAAAACTTTACAAAAAATATCCTGACCTTTTATTGATTCTACTATCAATTTCTTTTTGCCGTCATCAACCATAATTCTATGACCAACTTTTACTTCTTTTGATAGTTTGTCGTAATTTACACTGACAATATTATTATCACCCTTGATATTGCGAGTAGTTAAAATAAAGTGCTGGCCTTTTTCGATTGTGACTCGGCCAGTTTCTGTGGAAAATTCTCCTGTTCGAATTTTCGGTCCGCCCAAATCCTGAAGAAACGCAACGGGTATTCCAGTTTTCTTTGAAGCCTTTCGGCCGTTATCGATTTTCTTTTGGTGTTCTGAAAAATCGCCATGGGAAAAATTCATCCTAATAACATTCATTCCAGCTAATAACATTTTTTCCAACATCTCCTGACTTTCTGAAGCAGGACCAATCGTTGCAACAATTTTTGTCTTTTTCTTTAAAATCATATTTTATATTTTTGCTAAATTCCTTTAATAACTTTTATATCTGCACCAAGAGAATTTAATCTGTCGGCAATTTCTTCATAACCTCTTCTAATTGAATAAACGTTTCTTAAAATTGATTTACCTGGCGTTGCAAGCATCGCCACCAAAATTATCGTCGCTGGGCGAAGTGCCGGCGGGCATATAATTTGATTTGGTTTCAAATTTGTTGGGCCATTGATATAAATTCGATGAGGATCGGCCAGGGTCATTTCAAAACCCAGCTTGGTCAATTCCATAAAATAAATTGCGCGATTTTCCCACATCCAGTCATGAATTAACGTTGATCCTTCTGCGAAACCAGAAATTGTAGCAAAAAATGGCAAATTGTCAGTATTTATTCCAGGATAAGGTTGTGCATGAATCTTGTCCTCAAGAGCAATTAATTTCGATGGTTTTATTTTTATATCCACCAAATTTGTTTCGCCATTTTTTGATTTATAAACAGAACTTTTTTCATACTTAAGTCCCATTTTTTCTAATTTTAATAATTCTAGAGAAAGAAAATCTATTGGGCATCTTTTAATAGACAAATTTGATTTTGTTACAATTCCTGCGGCAAGCCACATCATGCTTTCTGTTGGGTCTTCGCTCACGTGATGTTCTACTGAAATATTTATATCTGATTTTCCTTTTATAATTAAAGTCGTTGTCCCAATTCCCTCAATTAGAATTCCAAGTTTTTTCAAAAAGAAACAAACATCCTGAACTTGATAATTTGCAGAAGCAAACTTGATAATTGTTTCGCCAGGAATTTTTGCCGCAGCAAATAGAACATTTATTGTTGCACTATCGCTCATCTCGTACATAACAATGTCCGCTGGCTTTAACTTCATGTAAGAAATTTCATAATGATCCGATTTTGTTTCAACTTTCACACCAAACTCTTCTAGACCGTATTGATGAGCCGCGATTGTTCTTGCTCCCATTTTACATCCACCTGCATTTGGTAGTTTGAATTTTTTTTCAAAATGAAGTAAGGGGCCAATTAAATACAAACTCGATCTGATTTTTTTTGCAGATTCATTGATTATTTCGCTCAAAATAAATTTCTTTGGCGGCTTTATTTCCAGATCGTGATCTGCAATCCATTTTATAGAAACACCTATAGCGTCCAAAAATTCAACGACGCGATTAATTTCTTCAATTTTGGGCACATCACGAATGATGCTTGTTCCTTTATTTAATAACGAAGCAAAAATTAATGCGAGCGCACCATTTTTTGAAGTGTTAGTACAAATAGTTCCGTTTAACTTTTTGCCACCGTTTATTTCAAAATCCATTGAATCTGAAATTTCTATAATTTGTCGGTTTAAAACTTCACTAATTCTGGCCAATTCCTGAGTCGTAAAATTTTGACCACCACTTTCCATTCTCGCCACAGCACTTTGAGAAGTTTTTAAAACTTTTGCAAACTCGCCCTGAGTCATTCCCCTACTCTTGCGAAGATTTTTAATAAAATCACCAATTTTCTTTTGATCACTTACTTTTGACATATTTTGATTATATCACAGATGATATAATAGAAGTCTAATAATAAAAGTGGTACCATTATTTCTAATATGAAGATATACGAAAATTATGACCTAAAAGAACTCTCCTATATGCGCATTGGCGGTAAGGCCAAATACTTCATTGAAATTGAAAAAGAGGACGAATTTTATAAAATAATTGAAATTCGAGACAAAGAAAAACTGCCCATTGTCATAATTGGCGACGGTTCAAATACTGTTTTTAATGACGAATTCCATAATAAAGTTTTAGTAAAAATTTTTATTGATATAAAGTATAATTTGAATAAAAAA
>CAYWTD010000027.1:0-8982 GCA_964461185.1 uncultured Candidatus Saccharibacteria bacterium
TTATATTTGGTAAGTATTTTAAAATACAGAAAAAATAATTTTCTAAAAAATACAATTTTTGTCGTTGGACTATTGCTATTTCTTTTTCTTTACGTATTTTCATTATACATCGCCGACTATCTAGGAGATTATAATATTGGGCTAATCGCCCTTGCTGGAATGCCTATATTTCTCGCGGTTGTCGGTTTTCTTGCCGTTCGTTTTGGCGTATTCAATTTTAAAATACTTGGTGCCCAGATACTTGTTTTTCTATCAATCTTTATGGTTGGATCACAATTTACATTCATTCAAGATCCAATCAATAGAATATTAAACTCTGTAACATTAATCGTTCTGTTTATTGGGGGAATTTTACTGATAAAATCCATTAAAAAAGTCGACCAGCAAAAAGAACTTCTTGATATTGCCAACCGCGAACAAGAAAACTTGATTCACTTTATCTCTCATCAAATCAAGGGTTTCTTTACAAAATCCAGAAATATTTTCTCTACAATCAACGACGAAAAAGATTCAATCCCAACTGATTTGCACAGTTTCATTGATGAAGGAATTCGTTCTGATAACGAGGGAATAAAAGTTGTCACAGATATTTTGAATGCTGCCAATTTGAAAACCGGCAAAGTTCAAGTTAATAAAGAAAAATTCTATTTGAATTTATTGGTAGAAAGTATTATTGATCACAACAAATCGTCGGCAGATAAAAAGGGAATTGCTTTGAAATATAATTCTCCTGGAAAAATAATAGAATTTCATGGCGATGAGGCGCGATTAAAAGACGCGATTGGAAATATAATCAACAATTCCGTTCACTATACCATGACTGGCGGGGTAAAAATTGATTTAATTCAAGAACCCAAACAAATAAAAATTGTCGTGACGGATACTGGTGTTGGTCTAACGGATACAGACAAAGCAAAATTATTTAATTCTGGTGGCCGCGGAAACGATGCATTGAAATATAATGTTAACAGTACTGGTTATGGGCTTTATATTGCAAAACGTGTGATAGAGGGACACGGAGGCGCAATTACCGCTGAATCTGAAGGTCGTGACAAGGGCTCAACCTTTACTATAATTTTGCCAAATTAAAATATGAAAAAGATTTTGGTCGCTATATTTTTTATAATCGCCCTTGTTACCGTTTCTATTTTAATTTCCAAGGAAAAACCATCAAATAATTTTGTTGGTGAAATTGGTAATGTTTCAGAAAAATCAGATCTGATAAAAATTACAAATATCAAAGCCAATCAAAACATAACTAGCCCCGTTGTTATAAAAGGCGAAGCCAGAGGAACTTGGTTTTATGAATCAATTTTTCCTGTATTGATTGTGGATTGGGATGGAAAAATAATTGGTCAAGGTCTAGCAAACGCTGATGGAGAATGGATGACTGATGATTTTGTTCCATTTTCTGCAACAATTGAATATGACAAATCAGAAATTTCTGGTTTATACGCAAATCGGGGTTCATTAATTTTAATCAAAACTGATATGTCTGATTCTCCACAAAATGACGACGCTTTGGAATTTCCAGTCACTCTCAAATAAAAAATATCTGTTATAATAAATTATATGCCTAAATGGATTTTGGTCGTTGCCATCGCTCAATTTTTATACGCTGTCGCCTCTATCGTCGACAAATTTATTTTAACTTCTAAAAAAGTTTCAAAACCTTTTGTTTATGCTTTTTATGTCACTATTTTGTCAGTTATTCCAATCGGACTTTTCTTTCTTAGTCCTTTTCGAATAACAATCGGCTCATACACACTGCCGCTTTTTGAAAATATTACTCGACCGACCGCATCGCTTATGGCAATGGCATTAATTTCGGCTTTTGCTGGATTTTACGCATTACTTTCTCTATATTCCGCTCTAAAAAAATCTGACGCTTCTGATGTCGTCCCGGTTATTGGATCAATCAGCGCCATCGGAACATTTATGTTGGGATTTTTGTTTGCTTATGAACCGCTTTCACAAAACTTTTTGTACGGTTTTATTTTGCTTGTCCTAGGAACAGCTTTTGTCTCACATTTTAGATTCACAAAAGAAGTTGTGCTTTTGACTCTGCATTCTGGATTTTTGTATTCAATAAAAGTTTTGATGATGAAAGAAATGTTCAACGAAGCCGGATTTGATCAAGCATTTTTCTGGTCACGAGTTGCAATTTTGATAGTTTTGATAAGTTTGATTTTGATTCCAAGTACCAAAGAAAAAATTCAATTTTATGGAGCCAAAACAAATAAAAAAGGGAATTTATGGGTTTTAGGAAATGCAATTTTAGGCGGAATCGCTGCTTTTATTTTATTAAAAGCAAATGAAATGGCTCGAACCGAGGAAATTTCTCTTATCCAGGCGATGGATGGATTAAAGTTTTTGTATTTAGGCGGACTATCTATTTTGTTTGGTCGTATTAGTAACAAACATTTGGGAGAAAATAATACAACTCGGCGTGATTTATTTCAAAAAACTATTTCCACAATTTTATTGGTCGCAGGCTTCACATTTTTATTTTTATAAAACATGAATACGATTTTAAAAATATTAAAAAGTAAAAAATTTATTTTAACAGTTGTGTTAATTGTCTTGATTTTCACCTGGTACAATTGGCCGTCAGAAATTACAGAATATAATTACGGCGTAACTTTTAGTGCAAAATATACTAGGGAATTGGGTCTTGATCCAGAAGAAACTTTTGACGCAATTATTCACGAATTAGGAATTAAAAAAGTCAGACTTGTCGCTTATTGGGATGAAATAGAAAGCGAAAAAGATGTTTATGATTTTTCGGATTTGGATTGGCAGATGAAAAAAGCCGAAGAAAATAATCTCAGCGTGATTTTGGCTGTTGGTCGTCGTGTTCCGCGTTGGCCGGAATGTCATTTTCCAGAATGGATTTACGGAAAATCTTGGGAAAATCAGCAAGACGAGATTGTTGATTATCTAAGAGCTATTGTAAATCGCTACAAAAATTCAAACGCTTTGTCATTTTGGCAGGTAGAAAATGAACCATTTTTGACGACGTATGTTCCAGAAATTTGTGGTTCTGAACTTGACCGAACATTTTTGGACGAAGAAATTTCTATTGTTAGACGACTTGATCCTTCACGTAGAATTATCACCACAGATAGTGGAAATCTTGGAACTTGGCTTGGCGCGTACAAACGTGGACACATTTTTGGTTCAACATTTTATATTTATCTTTCAAATCCACGATTTGGTGAAGTAAAATCATTGATGAATCACAATTATTATAAATTAAAAAGGTCAATTGCTATTTTGTTTCATGGTTATAAACCGGCTCTTTTGATAGAAGTTTCGTTGGAGCCATGGTTGAATGCTCCTATGGCAGAAACTCCAATCGAAGAACAATTAAAAGCGATGAGCATAGAGAGAATAGAAGAAATTATTGAAATATCAGCAAAAACTAATTTCGATGATCAATATTTGTGGGGAGCCGAATGGTGGTATTATCTAAAGAAAAAAGGTCACCCAGAAATTTGGGATCACCTGAAAGGTGGGATTTTTTCTAAAAGAAATGTTTCAGATATAAATTTTTAGAAAACAAACTATTTGTAATTTTTATTACAAAACGAAATGGGGAAAAAAATCAAAAAAATAATTCGGGTAAATAACAAAATGCAAAAGGGCTATAATTTGGTTTTAACAGAGCCGATTGGAAAAAATTTTGATCCAGAATTTAAACCAGATTTGACTCCACAGCAAATGTTGGAAATCGGTGTTTTTGGCGGAGTCTATTTTGGTGACTATCCATCTGAATATCCGAAATCTTGGTGGAAGAAAGCAAAAATTTCTCCAGATCACAGTCGTTACGCCGAAATAAATTATTTTGGAGTAAATGCCAGTCTACCTTTGCGTGAATGGCGGAAAAGAGGGTGGATTTATCATGAAGATCCGCGCGGATGGTTTGAATGGTATTGTCGCTATTATTTGGGACGACGTTGTGCTGATGATGAAAGACAAATTAAACGCTGGAAAGCCATGAAGCGCCACATCGCCCAAGTTGTCAAAAATTGTCGTGCCGGCGACAATCATTGTCGTCCTGTTCAACGCCAAGCTTTGTTGCACTGGGCCTACGATAGTCGAAAATTTTAGTTTTATTTTAACTTTTCTTAATTATAGTTTTATTTTTCTCTGACAAAATCTGTCACATGAAAAATATATTTTTTATTGGAATTGGTGGAAAGGGATTAAATGGAATTGCCAAAATTTGTTTGGAAAAGGGATTTTCTGTTTTTGGTGTTGATGTCGAGGAAAAACCAGAAACCATCGCTCTTGCCAAAATGGGCGCAACGATTTTTTACAAACATGACAAATCAAATATTTCTCCAGAAATTGATTTGGTTGTTTATTCTTCAATTATAAAGAAAGACTGTCCAGAAATTTCTGCTGCAGAATCAATGAATATAAAAACCATGAAAAGATCTGCTTTTCTTGGTTTTTTAACAGAAAAAGATTACAGAATTTCTGTTGCTGGCAGTCATGGAAAAAGTACAACAACGGCTCTAATTGGACTTGGATTAATAAATTCTAATATCGACGCTTCTATTTATGGTGGCGCTTATACAAAGGAATTGCACAGTTATAACCATTTGGGCAAGAGCAAATATTCCGTTATAGAATCTTGTGAATACGATCGATCATTTTTTAACTTAACTGGCGATATTTCAATCATTACTTCAATTGAGAAAAGTCATCTGGAATATTATCGTGATGAAAATGAAATGGTTTTGGCTTTCAAAGAATTTATTGATCGACACAAATCCTGCTCGACAATAATCGCAAACGGTGATGATTTGAATATCAGAAAGGTAACAAATTCTGCACAACAAAAAATTGTTTATTTTGGTTTTGACGTACGAAATGATTATGTAATCGGAGATGTTTTGAAAACAAAAAATGGCTCTACTTTTTCTATTTTTAAAAAATCAAAAAAGATTTTGAATAGTCTAACAATTAGTATTCCTGGGACATATAATATACTGAATTTTGCGGCCGCTGCGATAGTTTTGTACGAACTAGGTTTTTCTTTTGACGGAATAATTGAAACAGCAAAACATTTCACTGGCGTTGGTCGCAGGTTCGAAATGTTAAAACTGGATACGGGACAAATATTTATTGATGATTTTGCCCATCATCCAACTCAGGTAAAAAACTTTTTTGATGGGGTACAACAATTTTTTAGTGATCAAAAAATTTGTGCGATTTTTCAGCCACGACAATATAATTTGATGAAAAATTTCTTGAAAGAATATGGTAGTGCTTTTTCTGTCGCGGACGAAATAATTGTTACGGATATTGTTCCCGGACTTGGTGATACGGCAGATGATATTTCTGCAGTCGATTCGCAAAAAATAGTCAATTCAATAATTGAAAATTCTCAGAAACCTGCGATGGTTATGAATAACTTTTCTGATATCACAAACTATGTAAAGTCTAATTATGGTGATAATTCTGTCATTGCGACGATTGGAGCAGGAGATATTTACAAAATTAAGGATCTATTTATAAAAAATAATATATAAGTATAATAATCAGTATGTTAAATCAACGTCAGAAAGTGGCTGTAATTGGTTTTGGTATTACGGGGAAATCCGTAGCAAAATTTTTGACGGCAAAAGATACAGAGGTTCATGTTTATGAAAGTAAAAAACAATCTGATTTTCCGGAAAGTGAAATAAAGAAATTTTCTGATGTTTTTTTTCACTTTGAGACTAATAATTTTAATCCAAAAGACTACGATTATTTGGTAACCAGCCCTAGCGCGTCTTTGGAAATTCCGCCAATTAAAAAAGCCATGGCATTGGGTGTTCCTGTTCATAATGATTTAACTCTTTTTATTGAGTCCTGGAGAAAAATTGGAAAAGTTGTTGGTGTTACTGGCTCAAACGGGAAAACCACAACCGTATCCTTGATGTATGAAGCGTTAAAAAAAATTGTTCCAACAATTATGGGTGGAAATATTGGTAATTCTCCGCTTGATTTGCTGGATATAAAATATCCAAAAGATATTGTTGTTGTTTTGGAAATATCCAGCTATCAATTGGAATTATTCAAACCAGAACATTATTTGGACGTTTGTGTTTTAACAAACCTCAGTTCAAATCACCTGGACCGATATGGTGGCAGTATGACCGCATATGGCGCGGCGAAATTGATGGGTGTAGACAAATCAAAAACCAAAACTATTGTTTGTGTTGACGATCCAGGAACTCAAAAATATATTTTGAATCAATTAAAATGCGACCAAGTTTTTGTTGTCTCATTTGAAACCGCAGTAGATCAAATTACTTTGCCAGGAATTTATACAGACGATGATTCCAATTTAATTTTTAAAAAGGATCTAAAATCTGAACCAAAAATTATCTTTGATGAAACTGATAACAGAAAACTTTTTGGATTGCACAATTTGTACAATATTTCATTTATTTTGCTCACAATAAAATTATTAAATTTAGAAATTACAAAATCAGTTATAAAAACGATCAGAAATTTTACACCGCTTGAACACCGTTTGGAAAAAATCACCGAGAAAAATGGTGTACTTTTTGTAAACGATTCAAAATCAACAAGCCCCGATTCAATCAGGGTGGCACTCGAATCTTTTGGAAAAAACAAAAATATTATTTTAATCGCTGGTGGAGATGACAAAGACATGTCGTTTGACTTTTTAATGGATATTTTTATGGAGGAATTAAAAAGTCTTGTAATGATTGTTGGTGAAGTTGTAATTAAATTAAAAAAAATTGCGAAAAAAGCAGGAACTCCTTTTTTCGAAATATCTGAATTGTCCGAGGCTACCACGTTCGCGGCGGGGAAGGCGGAGGTCGGCGATGTTGTTCTGCTTTCGCCGGGCTCATACAGTCGAAATTATTTCAAAGATTACAAGGACCGCGGCAATAAATTTAAAGAATACGTTAAAAATATTTAAGCATGGTTTTTTTCTATTGGCTGAGAAAAATCATTTTATATAAAATTCTTCGTTTAAAAACTTACGGAGTTAGAGTCGCGGTTTTTTATGGTGAAAAAGTTTTACTAATTAGACACAGGGCACATCATTTATGGGTTTTTCCTGGTGGGGGAATAAATTCTGGTGAGCGACCAGAACAAGCTGCGACTAGAGAACTTTATGAAGAAACAGGTCTTGTTATAAACGGTACGACAGGGCCAGAATCTTATACTAACATTGTGAACTTTTTTGCCGAATTTCAAAATACAAGTTATGGCAAAAATGACGTTGTTTATCTTTTTACTGCTAATCTGGATCGGACTCAAAAGAGTCCGTTTTTAGAAAATATTTCACCACCAAAGAAAAATTTTCTTGATTTTTTGGAGGTCGCTGAAATTCGTTGGTTTGAATTGTCTAATTTACCAATAGAAACCTCGGTTCCAACAAAAAACAGAATTTTAGAAATTAAAAATCGTCATCTGCCAATTAGTAAAATTTGGTGACATGTTATATATTAAATATATATGAAACTATCTTCTGAATATAAAAAGAGAAGTTCTAATTGGAATTACGGTGGTCCAAATTGGAAACTAAGCCGATCAAAAATAGATCTTTTTAATGAATGTCCAAGATGTTTTTATTTGGATAATAAACTGGGTGTTAGGAGACCATCAATTCCGTCATTTAACCTGAACAATGCCGTTGACGCTTTGCTTAAAAAAGAATTTGATATTTATCGTACAAATAAAAAACAGCATCCGTTAATGGAAAAATACAAAATCGACGCTGTCCCTTTTCAACACAAAGATTTGGATAAATGGCGAGAAAATTTTGTCGGCATGCAATATTTTCATGAACCAACCGGCCTCATAATTTCTGGTGCTATTGATGATATTTGGATAAATTCTCGTGGAGAACTTTACATTGTTGATTACAAATCAACCAGCAAAGACGAAGAGGTTACTTTGGATGATAAATGGAAAGAAGGGTACAAACGTCAGATGGAAGTTTATCAGTGGCTTTTTAGACAATCAGGATTTGATGTTTCTGATAAAGGATTTTTTGTTTATGCCAATGGCCTGAAAGACAAAAAATTTTTTGATAACAAACTTGAATTTGAAACGATCGTTTTGGAATATATTGGAAATACAGAGTGGGTTGAACCAATGATTTTTAAAATGAAAGAAATTTTGGATAAGGATGAGATACCGGAACCAGGTGAAAATTGTGAACATTGTGCTTGTCACTATATGAGAAAAACAGCAGAAGAGTAAATTTTATTTAGAAAGATTGATTTTGTTTATGTTATTATTTTAATAAATATGGACGACGATAAATCAAAAAAAATCAAACAGGATTATACTAGCCAAGAGTCTCTGGCAATGCAAAATGATTTGAATATATTAAGCAATAAACAACGATCCGAGCAGGCCGAGATTATGGAAATGAAAAATGTCATTGCTTTGTTAAAGGGTTTCGTTAATAAAAACAGGGGAATAAATAGCAACGATCAATCTATTAATAGTCTTAAACTAAGAACAAAACAAATTGATGAAGCTATTAGACAAGCGAATCTTCAGAAAGATGTGGCTTTACGCACAAAAAAATTCAAAAAAATGGAGCTTGAAAAAAGTCGATTTCGTGATGTCAATCAAGTAAGGATTATAGATAGAGAAATGGCGGAACTGCGTCGGGATTATGAATCTTCATTAAGATCAAAACAATCTGAAAAAGCGCAAATTGAAAGCAAATTAAGGTCTTTGAATATGATTTCTAGCCAAAAATCAAAGAATGTGGCTTTGGATGAAGCAAAAGCAAAACGTTTGGTTATGATGCTTGGACAAAAAGAAGAAGAGTATCGAAAAAGAGAAATACTTATTCGAGACTTGAAGCAAAAACTTCGTTATATCTAATTATTAGCAAATTTTTAATTACAAGTTAAAATACTCTCTATGGAAGAATCAATAAGAAATTTTGCAAAGCAGTTCGATTACAAACCAGAAATTAAAAATGTT
>CAYWTD010000028.1:0-8827 GCA_964461185.1 uncultured Candidatus Saccharibacteria bacterium
ATACTTTTAGAATTAACAAAATAAGTTGTCGCCAATATTGTCTAAATAATTGTTGCTTGACAGATTATACTATTTAGTATATAATATATACAGAATTTCATTAACATATTGTTCATAAAACAAGGAGCAGGAAGATGTTTAGGTATCTGCAATTTTTCTTCGGTACACGGCTTCGTGCGGTTGTCTCTCTGACTTTTGGCCTTCTTTTCGGGATTGTGGTTTACACCCAGCCCGGATTGGTGACCAGGATGACCGGGGATGCCGTTGCCTTGGTGCTTCACAGCATCATTGAAATTGTCGGTCCGGTTCTGGAACCTCTGCTGGTCCTCGCGGCCATGCTGTTTGTTTTCAGGTTCGTGATCAATGGTTTTAAAAAGGCGGCGTGCAACAAGCCGAAAAAGTGACCAAAGAAACAAAGGATCGTCCACCTTTGATACAGAAAGGACGTGATTGTCACCATTTTTAAACGGTGAGATTGACATGCAGTGCTAACGGGTTCCATAAAAACCCGTTTCTGTCCAAGAGTGTGTACTCTGGCTGACGAGTCCAAAAGGACGAAACAGAAAAAAATTTATAACTCAAGCGCCTTATTCAATTTATTGTAATAATTCTGACGCCTATTCGGCATTATCAAAGTGTAAAAATGCGAAACTAATCAACAGTAAATTCGCTAAAATTATCAATAAATCTTGAATTTAAACCAGAAATTATAATCTGGTATAATTAATTATATGAAAAAAATTATCATCGCGTTATTGGGTATTATTATCGTCGGTTTTTTATTTTATGTCTTTTTTAATAGTTCAACAGAAACAATAGAAAATTCTGAAAACAATATTGTGAACAAGGAAATTCCTGTGGCCACAGACAGTGAAGAGGATGAGACAAAAGATAGTCCCACAAGTACAGTGATTGGATCTTCCACAAATGAAAATAAAATAGTTGCACATCACTATGGAGAAGGAGATTCAGAAATTTTGTTTATCGGAGGAATACACGGGGGTTACGCATGGAACTCTTCCCTGCTTGCTTATGAATTTATGGACTACATTTCATCAAATCCTTCAGTAATTCCTGAGAATGTAAAAGTAACAGTGATTCCTGTTTTGAATCCTGATGGATTGAGTAAGGTTGTTAGTATTGATGGACCTTTTGAATCATCAGATATTACAATGTCACTAGCCGAAACTATTCCCGGACGTTTTAATGGAAATAATGTTGATCTAAATCGTAACTTTGATTGTGATTGGCAAAAAACCGCTACATGGCAAAACAAATCTGTTAGCAGTGGTGATTCGGCTTTTTCAGAACCAGAAAGTTTGGCTTTGAAAAATTATGTTGAGCTAAAGAAACCAACAGCCGTTGTTGTCTGGGATAGTGCAGCAGGTGGCGTCTTTGCCTCAAGTTGTAACAATGGAGTATCGGCCGAGACCTTGGAACTTGTTAATTTGTATTCAAAAGCTTCTGGATACAAGGCTTACAAAGACTTTGATTTTTATGAAATAACTGGTGATATGGTTAATTGGTTCGCCAAAAATAACATTCCAGCGATTAGTATTCTGCTAACAAATCACAGTGATATAGAGTGGACAAAAAATATTGCTGGAATAAAAGCCATATTAGAAAATTACGCTAAATAAAAATGTTTCTTTCAAGGAAAAAGATTCTGTGGTTGGTAGTTGCTTGCGCTATTGTCTGTGGTGTAGGAATCTTTGTCTTCATCAAATCATACAAGAATGTCGATAATGAACCGGCGCTAGACATTGTATCAGAACAAATTATTCCTAATCCAGAACACAAATTAATTGGTAATAGTTTTGAAGGAAGACCAATTGAATCATATACATTTGGTAGTGGCGAAAATAAATTATTATTTATCGGCGGTATTCATGGTGGTTATGAATGGAACACCGTAATTTTGGCTTATCAATTCATTGATTACTTTGAAAAAAATCCGTGGCTTATCCCAGAAAATACATCCGTTTCAATTATTCCATCAGCAAATCCTGATGGCGTATATAAATATATTGGTAAAGAAGGACGATTTTCTGTTGCCGATTTACCACCAGAAAAAAACACTACAGGCATTGGTCGTTTCAACGCGAGAAACGTTGACCTAAATCGTAACTTTGATTGTATTTGGTCAAAGGATGCGCTGTGGCGAGGAAATAAAGTTAGTGGTGGAATGTCCCCTTTCTCTGAACCAGAATCACAAGCAATTAGAGATTACGTTTTGTCGAGAAAATTCGACGCCGTTGTGTCTTGGCACAGCCAGGCAAATACCGTTTATCCAGGTGAATGTGGAACCGGAATTTTGCCCGAAACAACCATGATGATGAATCTGTATGCAAAAGCGTCTGGATACTTGGCTTCAGAAACATTTGATGGTTATGTTGTTACTGGTGATCTTGGTGGATGGTTATCGACGATCAATATTCCATCAATTACTGTTGAATTAAAAACTCACGAGACAATTGAGTGGGAACAAAATTTAGCTGGAGTTAAATCTTTATTAGAATATTATTCAACAAAAAAATAAAATAAATACAATAAAAAACAAATGAAAAAATTAAATAAAGGTTTTATAGTTCCTATGACAATTGCCGTTGTGACCATAATAATTGTTTTAGGTGGTATATATATTTATACAAATATAATATCAAGTGATCCTGGCGAAATCCAAGATATAACAAATAATAATGACAATGTTGATACCGCGGACGATCAATCTCTCAAAACATACAGCAGCAATAGATTTGAATTAGAATTCAAATATCCAAAAGAAATTTCTGTAAGTGAAAATAATAAAGAAATCACTCTTAATCATTCTATCCCATATGAAAATTACGGATGTGATATGAGCGGAGACGGCGTCAGTTATGAAAGATTAAATGATTTTAATGTCACAATAAAGGTGCTAAATAAATCTATTTACGACAGTATAAAATTAGAATCGCCATATATTCAAGAAGAAAATTTTATTAACGGGAAACTTGTCATAAATCCTGGATATATTGATTCCTATGAAGTCGGTTCTGTGAATGGTTATTCTATATACATAGGTGCTGAGGGTTGTGGTAATACAACATATTATCTGCCAATTTCAGATTTAAAAACATTGGTGGTTAGAAAGGATCAAGTACAGGAACTTTCTGGAGTTCTTATTGCTGAAGTTAAAGAAAAAGTTCTAGCAATTCCCGGAGTAATTTCATCTGAAAAAGCCGACGAGATTTTGAAACAAATTTTGTCTTCTATAAAATTCACTGATGAGACGATGAACTTGGATATTTTTGGTCGAGTACGCGGGCAGAAGAAATAAATTCTTGGATCCGTGCTTATAGTAACCAGATTGGGGGCATCGCTCGTGACTGGTATGATAGATCTCTTAGCTTATCTATCCGTTGTCTCAAAAATTAATTTGTAATTGTGAAAATTTAATATAAACAAAGCGGGTTTATATTTGTTATAATAGTAATTATTAACCATAATCCTAAGCTATGAAAATATTTAAAAATTGGGTGTTCAAATGGTGGGAAGTTAGCTTACTAAAAATTAGCCTCATGTCTTTTGGTATTTTACTTGGTCTATATTTTTACGATTACCTAGTAAATCTTAAATTATTATGGTGGTCATTGTTTGTCCTGATAGCAATTTACTTTATTCCAAAAACATTCAAAAACGATATTATTGAATAAAATATTTTTCTTGGTGAAAACACATTTAAAACGCTTTGATTATTTTAAACACGCAAAGCAAATTATTATGCTTCGTGTATAATTATTAACATGAAAGAAATTAATTGGTATTCAAATATTATCAAGCCTTCATGGTCACCACCTGCATGGATTTTTGGTCCAGTTTGGACTTTTTTATACATTCTAATAGCATTTTCTTTTGGAAAAGTGATATCAATGTATATAAGAAAAACTGTGCCGTTTATAATTCTTTTACCATTCTTGTTGAATTTATTATTTAACTTTTTATTCTCACCAATACAATTTGGACTGCAAAATAATTTACTTGCATCTATTGATATATTGTTGGTGTTAGGAACGTTGATCTGGGCAATGATCGTTATTTATCCGTATGCAAAATGGATAACTTATATTCAAATACCGTATTTGTTATGGGTTTCTTTCGCAACAGTTTTGCAACTGACTGTTACTTATCTGAATATGTAAAAATATTTAAACAAATTAAATCGTTTAATTTGTTTAAACCAAAAATCTAGACCCCTATATTTCTGCGGTTTAGATTATTGAATATAATTACTTCCTCTTGAATATATCTCTTCATCATTCCCTTTCCAGGACCTCGTCTTAACAAAACCTCATTAAATCCCAGTAAATCAACAAACCAAGCACTGATCAAAATAATCATAATAAAAGCAACAATAATAGCCCACGGTTTTATTTTGTAAGAAAAATCGTATTTACGAATAAGAAATATTCCCAAGAGCAAGCTTAGTACAGCGAACAAAACCGTCCACCACGGAAAATTCAATAGTAACTGTTCAACTTTATATTGCGCCATCCATCCTCCTCGAGAACGGAAATAGAACCTAATTAAACTAGTTAAAAATATTGAAAAAGATATTGTCAGAGCAAGTCCGATTCCACTAAAAATTGTCCCTGCAATAAAATATATTTTGGGTTTCATTTTTAATTGCCTTTTTTCAATTTTCTTCATTATTTCTTCTGTTGTATTTTTTATATCTTTTGACATATGACTTTCATTATTTTTTTAGCACGATTTATCCGCACAGCAACTGTTCCCATTGGAATCCTTAAAATATCACTTATTTCTCTGTGCGTTTTATCCTCGATATATTGCAAAGTCAACGGTTCAGAATATATTATAGGTAAACTTTTGAGACATTTTTCTACCATTATATTCATTTCTTTTTTTTCATAATCAGCTTCTATGTCTTCATCACTTTTAAAATCTATACCTTCGGGAATCGCGACATCTTTATGATATTTTCTTATTATATTTATTGCTTCATTATGAGTAATTCTATAGATCCAACTAGAAAATTTATTCTCCAGTTTAAAACTATTTAAATTCACAAAGGCCTTGATAAAAGTCTCTTGAACAACATCAACTGCTTTATCTTGATCTTTTATTAAATTATTCGCATAACGAAACAATTTATCTCTATAACGATCAATTATTAAACGATACAAAGACTCGTCAGATGTTCTGATTTTATCAACAACCCCTTCATCTGATAAATCTTTATAATCAATCATATTAATACATTACCAATTTTTTACTATAAATACACCAAACCCCGAATTTTCTCGGGGTGATGTATAAGTATCTATATTATTGATTTATGCGATTACGATTTTGTCCTTTCATTTGCAAACCGTTTCCGTTCGATCTATCTGCCGATCGACCCGCACCATTTTGTAATCCTAATCCAAGTGATTTTCTAATTTCTTTTGCTCCCTCCAAATTTCCGTCTCTGGCTAATTTGCGTGCCTCAACAAACTTAGAAAAATTATCTTTATTAATTATTTGAATTACTCGGCCTTTGCCAACCATTAGATTTGACCAAGCTTCATAATCACCGCCTTCAAAAGCCTTTTCCATCGCCTCGTGACGTTCTGCTGAATAATTTGGGCCCTTTACAGACGGATCTCCGGCAAACGCATTTGCAGATGAAACAGCCATAAAAGAGGCCATAATTAGTCCAACCGCTCCCAATCCCATTAATGTTTTCTTTGTATCTATCATATTTGTTTTATTAACTGATTTATAAATATCGACCTAACTATCCTTAATACGTTTGAAGTGTTGATTTTCTTTCATTTACAAATATTATTAGATTTGACAACACATATTTAAGATGATATTGTGTTGAAAGAAAGGAATTTAGATATGCATCCAGAACTTGTTAGGGTTGTTGCCGAAGAAATGAGCAACAATTCCGCTAGTGTTTCGACAGATTGGTGGTTATTGATGTTTTGCTTGATATTTACAGTCATCGCCGTAGGAATCGTCGCGCTCGTAATGAACTGCCCGCAACACGGACAAAACATTTCGCCGCATACCGAATCGGCGACAGAATAAATGGAGCGCACATTTCCGCCCCAAAGAAAATCACTTCCTTGGAGGCGGTTTTCTTTTGTGCACAAGAAATAATAAACACAAACATTATTCAATATTGCCCACTTACCTTTCGGACACAAATTCTCGGACGGTATTTGACAACACATATTTAAGATGTTAATGTTTTTCTCAGAAAAAGTTCGCAAAGTAACAAACAAAAGGAGTGGATATGGACTGCGTAGAACAATGCGATGGCCAAGTCGACATGACGAAAGGCGTCACGGTCAGAATTGGGTGTGGATCTGTTGACATGGTCTACCCCTGTAATCAGTGCGGAAGACTTCACTGGAGCAGTGGTACGGGCGTCAACAATCGCTGTGGCGACAGGGCGTTTTTCAAGGACGGCCGCCTGATCAATCGCGACAGTGATGGAAAAGAGGTCATCAACATCTGATTCCCCTGTGACAGACACGTCACGACACAAATAAAGAACCGCTTTACATTTGTAAAGCGGTTTTTCTATTGTCACAACCACGATCTGGAAACTAGAGCAAAAAATCAATAAATATGCTAATTTATAGACAATAAGGTGTTAGAGCAATTGATAAAAAGGCAGAAATCAACAATCGCATTTATAGGGGATATTGTTGTTTTTATTTTATCAGTGGTCATTGTCTTGTATGTGAGATACGGCAACTCTGAATTTATCAACCAATTTTTAGTTCACAAAAACCCCCTTTTCTTTGTCCTTGTCATTTGGATCGCTATTTTTTATATTTCTGATCTCTATACTTCAAAGGCTTTTAGTAATATTATAGAAATTTCTAGACGTCTTTCTACTTCTTTGTTAATAAGTTTTTCTATCACAATTACTGTATTTTATGTTTTTGGCAGATTCTTTTCTCTAACACCAAAAGCGAATTTGGTTATGATCGCCTTTGTATTCGGGATTTTGGACATTTTGTGGAGACACACACTTAGAAAAATATTTCTATTAAATCAATATCGATCTAATGTTTTACTATTCACCAACTCGTCACTCGCAAAGACTTTATTGGATTTTACCAACGAACAGCCTCAATTAGGTTATTCTCTTCAAATTTTTGATTCAAACATTTCTGACCTTGAAAAAAATATTGCGGAAAATTCTATAGACCTGATTGTTATCGACGGACGATCTTTAAAAGATGAAAAAATAGCAAAAATTATTTATCACCTAATTCCAAAAAATACAAAAATAATGTTGCTTACAGATTTTTATGAATTGTTGTTGGGCTCAATTCCATTATCAGAAATCGAAGAAGAGTGGTTCGTCAAAGAAATAACAAAAGATAAAAGCATTTACGAATCACTAAAAAGAATTATGGAAATTGGTTTGGTTTCTTTGACTTTGCCGATTTCTCTGCCAATCAGCCTTGTTATCGGTTTATTAATAAAGACGATCTCATCTGGACCAGCAATTTACAAACAAAAAAGAGTTGGAAAAGACAATCAGCCGTTTACAATTTATAAATTTAGAACGATGAAACAAGAGGAATTTGGGCCTCTTTGGACTTCAGAAAATGACGAGCGTGTGACATTTTTGGGCAAGTTTTTGCGACACAGCCATTTGGATGAAATTCCACAACTTTTAAATGTTTTAAAAGGTGATATTTCTTTTATAGGTCCACGGCCAGAGAGAACAAAATTAGTCGCACTCTATGAATCAATTCCATATTACGAGATTCGACACATAATTAAACCAGGGATAATTGGTTGGGCACAGCTTAATTTCCCAGCAAGCGCTTCTGTTGAAGAAGCCAAGAAAAAATTCCAATACGATTTGTATTATTTAAAAAACAGATCATTCGCCTTGGATTTATATATTCTTATAAAAACTATTAGAAAATTCTTTGTAAAAATCTAGTTACCAAAAAATTGTTTGATTTTAAATAATGGTTTTCGAATAATAAAAAACGGAGAAACCTTTATGTTGTTTATTTTGAAAGCTTTATATGAAAACCAAATGGCCCTCAGATGATTATAAATGCTTTTATTACTTTGACCGCCGGCTCGCATTTTTGTCAGAACTTTTGGAATATAAGATGAACTAATTTTATATTTTTCCAAAAATCTTAGAACCAATTCAAAATCTCCGGCCGTAGAAAAGTCAGTTCTAAACAAACCATATTTTTCATAAATTTCTCTCTTAACAAAGAAAGTTGGATGTGGAGGATGCCAACCTTTTTGAAAACTTCCCTCTTTATATGGAGAAGATTTCCAATTTCGAACTATTTTGTTCACGTCATCTTTATCAACAATTACAAGGTCTCCCCAAACACAATCGGCGCCAGTATTTTTAAATTCATTCACCACAGTTTCAATAACATCGTTCGAAATATAAAAATCGTCAGAGTTTAAGATGGCGACTATATCGCCAGTGACAAATTCTAATCCTTTATTTAAAGCACCAAATATACCGTTATGTTCCCCGTAAACAATTTTTGTCACACGATCTTTAAATTTGTTTACAATATCCAAAGTGTTATCAGTCGACTGATCATCAACAATAATATATTCAATGTCAGGATAAGTCTGAGACAAAACACTGTTGATCGTGTCTTCAACTGTTTTTCCAGTATTAAATGTCGTGGTGATTACAGAAACTTTCATTTGTTTGGTGTTTTAATTACTAATCTTTTAAAAGATTTTGTCATCGCCCTTCTCCATCCATCTCTTTTACCTGTGATTATAAACCTTTGAAATAAATATTTTATTTTTTTAAAACTTA
>CAYWTD010000029.1:0-8754 GCA_964461185.1 uncultured Candidatus Saccharibacteria bacterium
TAGTTTATATAAATATATGGATGTGAATTTTAATTTTAAAAAATTATTATAATTACCCTCCAACATACCAAAATCTTAATTGGTTAATCTCTAAATACTACAAAGTTTTATTATTCTATGTAAATTGAATTCTGTTAAAAATTCAATTCGTTAGATCCATAAATTGCAGCCGCCCCTCTTGATATACCATGATTGTTGTTCCCCGAATAATCTCTTGCCGTAATGTCGTCGAATTTCCAATAACCAAGTAAACTAGAAGTTCCCGGTTCATAATTTTTCTTCATATTGGTAACTATCTGATTGGAAGTCAAAACCTTGTTCCAAAATCTAATTTCGTCCATTTCACCTTTAAAAGAATCAAAATACCAACTTGCCGTAGGCCAATGTGAACCTCTACCTATTTGAGTTATTTGATTTGTGGATGTAAAACTGAAGGAAGCCGACCCACACGTGCTTTTCTCTTCACCATTTACATAGAATTTTACATTATTTGAACGATCAACAGTAACCGCAACATGTTGCCATTCATTAAGTTTAATTACACTTGAACAGGTTGTTGCTTCAGAATTTGTTGAACTTATGGCCAACCTACCTGTATTAAAAATCCTAAAATTATATTCCCAATTACTGCCTATTTGACCCTTTGAAATTATTGTAATTGGACCATTGGGGTTCTCACTATTTGAATCGTAATATGCTTTGGGTTTTATCCACGCTTCAATAGAAAAACCAGATGAATAGTTAATAGGAAAATAAGGAATTGAGACATAATTATTAACACTACCGCCTGGTAAATATAGAACTTGATTTTGACTGATGCTGCAATCTAAGAGCTGCCATTCAGAAACATCTCTATTACTTAATATTGAACTAATTATTGTATTTGCACATTGTGTATAATGCTCGAGAGATGAGGATCCCGTAGACTGTTGTTCATTAAGTAGTTGTTCTGTAGGGACATCTGTTGTTGAATCATCAGTACATTTGAAAGAAATAATTTCATTTTTACCATCTACTTTTGTATGTTTAATATCATCACTACACGTACTTTTCCATGTTAATTTTTCGTTTTTATATCCGGAAACTTCACCTCGAGCAGAGCCTTGGCCAGAAAACATAAATATTTTCCAGGCAGAATTGTACGTGTAACAAGATTCCGATTTTGAAAGATTACTAGAGTCCATGAAAACACATCTAACATTTTCCGTCTCTAGTTCACCGACGGTGTCTATTTCACTGCCGGTTGCAATATTTGGCTCTTCCTCGTTACAAACTATTTTTGTAGATAAAAATTCTCCCTTACTCTCAACCCAAGACCTTCCATCAAAAAGATATTTGGTATCAGAACTTTTATTACTTAACTGTGATTCGCCGTGTGTATAATTTTTTCCAGAAATAGATTTACACCACTCAGTGGCCGTATCTGTGTCATGATGTGGTTCAACAAATATATTATTAAGGCTTAATCTTGGATGATAATAAATATTGCTTTGTCTATTTATAATACTATTACCATCTGCGGGGGTATTTCTGTCATTTTGCCAAAAGACCTCCTTCAGCTCTAGTCTTGGTATTTTCGAAGAGCTTATTTTAAAAGAAAAATCATTTTTTAATTCTTTACCATAAGAACATCCTTTTGATGGACTCGCGCAATATATGGAGACTACGGCACGATATTCTTTTTCGGAACCTGTTGGTGACACAAAAGAGATTCCCCATTTTTGAGAAATATAATCATAAAAAATTTGAATGTCTTCCGTGGATAAAAGTTGTTCATAATCTTCTCTTGCCTTAAGTTTAAGTTCAACTTTCAAATCAAAACCTCTGTCTGGTGAAGCAAAATTATTATTATAAAAAGCTTCGACATTAAATATATTACGTTGATCTGCGTAATAAAGACTCTTTTGATTAATTATTTTTAAAGAAAGTGAATGGTGGCCAGATGAACCTGAGTCACATCTTACTCCTGTTGTTGGGCTAAAGCCTGCAGTTGAAGAACATCCTGCTGGAAGTCCTGCAACTGGTGCTGTTGTTCCCATAGATGCAACTGAAGCTCTAGTCAATGGACCAAAGTATCCAGCTGGTGGAACAATACCGTTAGCTACTTGATATCTAGCTACAGCTGCTTGCGTTAATGCACCAAAGTATCCTGGAGTTACACCTACTGGCATAACTAGAAATCCTTTTGATACCAAGAAAGCTTGCAATTCAGCAACGTCAGATCCTGTTGATCCGATTGTTAAATCTCTTGTGTACGCAGCGTCAACAGCTGGAACAGCAACTACTGCTAGTGCTATTACAACAGCGACAACCGCTAAACTTTTTAATAATCCTTTCATGATTATGGTAATAATTTAATTATCGTTTTTTTTACTATCATACTATTATACTATTATACTATTAAAATTTAAAACACATTTGTTGTAGGAATCACACAGTGACGTCTTTTCTCACAAAAACAACAAATTTCTATCTAAATCTTCTGAATCAGTTCCCTTTCTCTTATTCTTAATTGCATTATGTGTCGAGGCCAGATAGATCATCCTTTTCCCGTGCTTATCTTCCAACTTATCAATTTGATTATGAATAATTTCAAATCGATCTGCTTTACTTCCACTAAACAAATTTGTTTGCATCATCTTTGAGGTCATTAGTTCTTGTAGAGAAACACCTGTTGTTCGATACAAAGTATTTCTGACAAATATTTTATGAAACTCTTTTTCAGCAAGTGTTATCAAAGTTTCTGGGGCATTTGTTGGGGCTGGTAATACAATAGAAGCTGTCACATATTTAAATCCTTTTGTCTTAAGAAAAATAAATAATTTTTTTGGAAACAATTTGTAATGTCTGGCTTTTAAACAGGCATCCTCAATATTTTTTGAAAGTTGAGAAAGCAAAAATACTTTATCATTTGTCGCGGGATGAAAAGATCTGGTTTTTTGAATTGAAGAATAAATAGTCTTTGGCTTTGGATCAAGTTCCATTATCAAATTACCATTCAATTCTTGCCAAATGGTTTCATAAGGTTTTGAAAAGTTTTGTCTAATCCATTGTAAATTTTTATCAGCAAAATCTTTGGCTGTTTCTATTCCTTTTATTTTTAATTTACTAGCTGTTCGCGGACCAATACCCCAAATTTTTTCAATTGCCATCTTTTCTAGAAACGATTTTATCTTGTCTTTTTCTATAACCGTCAAGCCATTCGGCTTTACCCATTTCGAAGCAACTTTGGCCAAAACTTTGGTTGGTGCAATACCGATAGAAACCGAGATTTTTAATTCATCATTTATTTCTTTTTTGATTCTTTCTGCAATTTGTCTGTATGACATTTTGAGCGGGCGATCTAATCCTGTGAGATCAGCAAAGCACTCATCAATGCTGTATTCCTCAACATCATCAACATATCTTCTGACAATATCAAACATCATTCCAGAATATTTGGCATATGACTGATAATCGCCAGGCATAATTATTACCTTTGGATAATCCTTTTTTACACGAAAAATTGGCATTCCTCTGGTTATTCCCAGGGCTTTGGCTTCATATGACAAGGCGGAGACAATTCCTCTTTCTTCACCCGTGACAACCGGGAGTCCTTTCAGTTTTGGATTCTTGGCAACTTCTACGCCAACAAAAAAAGCATCTCCGTCCATATGAAAGATAACTTTTTCTTTTTTCATGAGTGAAGTTTAACATTTCAACATTTATTAATACAAAAAAATTATTTTTTTGACAATCATGTTTTTTATTGTAATGTTCTGTTCAGGCTAGTTAAACAACGGAAGCTGAAAGCCACGAGGGTTCGAGTCCCTTATCCTGTCCTGTGACACAACCTGAAATGCGTAGCTTATATGGGAGACGTTGATACTTTTCTCTCGGGAGAAGTGGGGTCATCAGTGAAATACCATACTTTCAGGCAAAGTCTGCCTCTTGGATTAACGAACCAATGCAGTGTCGTGGATTGGCTGAGCCAACTCTCACCCTGAACCGTTTGGGTGGGAGTTTTCTTTTTTATTTTCTCTTTCCCTTCACAAACTCAATTGCCGCGGCAAGAGCTTTATCAAAATCACGATTTTCTATCCACGATTTCTCTATTACAGCTCGTAATTCTTGATGTGGAGGATAACCATGATCTGGTTTTGAAATAAATTCTTTAAATTCAAGATTCAGTAAAACCGTAAAAGACTCTTTTATGTCCCACATTTCAGTCTGAGGCAAGCCAGCTTTCTTGCAAATATCGTCATAATATTTATGAAACATAAAATGCATTAATTCATGCATTGCCACATTCATACAAACGAATTTATCTTTTGAGGGGTCCGTTGCAAACCAGCCTTGTTCCAAATTATAACCAAAGCGTGACGCTGTTGATAAAACTCCCCTAACCTCCGAATATGGAAAAGGAAATTTGTGAATTTCTTCTAATTTTGAAATAATCTTTTCCTCAATTTTTATCCATTCTTCATTAATCTCTTTTGCCAAAGAAATTAATTTTTCTGGATTTTGATAATGTGTTTCCACATTTTTTTGAATTTCAATTTTAACTTCTTCTATTGAAAGCTTTGATAATTTTTCCAATAAATCATATTCTTTTTGAATAAAAACACGATTTTTACTTTTCTTGTATGAATTCAAAGCAATCAAATGATTTTCTAAATCCAGTTCTTTATCGACAATAAATGTAACGATTTGTTTTTTACTCATTTTTATTTTTTATCTCAAAAGCTTTTTTTATTATAAAATCACCGATTTCTCCCCAATCAAAATATTTTTTATAATTATCTCTATCACATTTTATAATTTCTGTAACTTTTCCAGCAGGATCAGAGACAAAAGGCCCGCATGATTCAACAACCGCATAATAACGCAATTGATAAAACGGTTTCTGTATTCCGCGAGTATCAATAACTTTTTGATAACCAATTAATTTATAATCTATGACTTTCATATTAGACTCTTCTTTGATCTCTCTGATCAAGGTGTCGTTTGGATTCTCATCGGACTCAACACTACCGCCGATCAAAGAATACGACCCTGGTTTATCAATATTATTTACAACCAAAAAATTATCGCCACAAAATGCCACAGCATAACTTTGCTTTATTCTGTCTTTCGGTAAATCCGCAAAAGTATCGGATTCATAAAATTCAAAAATATATTTAACGCCGGTAGCACCAATATATTCCGCGGTTAATGGTTTTTGCATAATGCATAAATGGTAACAGAAAAATAAAATACTCTCTATCTTAGATACTCTGCACTTCCATCAGCATTCTTTTTCAGGGCCAATTTTCGATCTTCTTTTGAATTAAAATCTTTGATCCAGTCTTCGATACACAACCAACCAATTTTTACCCTGTTTTTATCAGTTTCTTCAAGATCCAAAATCGGTTTATTTAATTGAGTTCCGTATTTCTGATCAAGTCCTTTGTTAACTTGAATTCTGTCATACAAATGAGCGTATTCTATTGGACCAAAACCACATTTCTTTAAACATTTTTCCTGAAGTTCAGTATTAAAAGCAACATGTTGAATTAACAACCAAAAATTCTTTAAACCCTCTTCTCCAACCATTTTCTTTGTTGGATAACCATATTTATCAACTATACTGCAGATTTTAGCTTCATTAGCCATGTCTACGCTGTATACAATAAATTTGTTATTCGCATTGAATCTGGCGTCTTGATCAAAAGTCGCCATGTATTTTAAGAGATTGATGAGTTCGGAGTTCATGGAAATAATATTACGTATAATTCAAATCTTCAGCAGCATCTATAAAATATTTTCTTAATTTTTCATCAACAATATACACATAAGTTCCATAAATTCCTCTAGTCAGTAATGTTTTGTATATATTTATAATATATCTTTCAAGTTCTTTCGGATCAGTAATTGATTTTTTTCCATTTATGTCTTTATATTTTTCCTGATCAATTATTAATTTATGTTTATCCGAATCGTATGAAATTTCTGGACCAATTATTACTCCGGTATAATTTAAATCAAAACCCTGAATAGTATGAATACAACCGACCTCATTAATTGAATTTTTTGAATTAACCCAATCATCAGTCGTCGAATTCCAAATCATTTTTACACCGTTAATTTCTATATCATATTCCCCACCGTCTCTAGTCTTCCATGGCCAAGCATAACCAGCCACAATTCTGGACAACCCATATTCGTGATTTTTTTCTTTTATTTGACTAACCATTTCTGCAACATTATCAAAAATTTTAAAATCGTATTCTTCAAAATTACATTCCGACGGTTCAAGATCAAGTAAATTATTTACAAAATCTATATATCTATCTCCACCTTTAACTCTGATTTGTTTTTTTAAATCAAGATTAACAGCATTTAATTTACTTATTCTTCCATCTGCAATATCTGCTGGCCTTACACTTTGATTTCTATCATAAAAAAATATTTGATATTTTGACGATTTTAAAATCCAGTCTAATTCCGTACCACTATTATCAAAACCCAATTTTTTATTGATAATGTCATAAGATGCATAATTAGTGATATTTCTTCTCTGTCTTAATCGATGCGCTTCATCAATTATCAATAAATCATATTTTTCTTTAATAACATCATTTGGACCGACCACCATCGATGATTTCAAGCCTTTAACACGAGAGAAAACTCTTTTTAAAGTCTTTCTAAGCGAAGACATCGGCACAACAAAACCAATTTTTAATTCTTTAAATCTATAATCTTCCAAAAGATTTTTTACTAAAAATGTTGCTAAAATAGTTTTCCCGGTTCCTGGTCCGCCGTTGATTATTATTGTCTCAGAATCTCTGCTTTCCAAAATATTTTTAATTTTAGAGGCAACAACCAGTTGATCTTCTGTTAAATTTTTATAAGGAGAAAATTTGAAAATTTGACTATTTCTTATTTCCAAAAGATTTTTTTCTGCCAGATTCCTCTTTCTTAAATCCTCCCAAAGAATTTCGAATTTTGCTCGATATTTTTCTCTATCAAAATAATTATGATCGCTTAATCCACCATTACCATTTTGTACAATAAATTTTTCATCTCCAATTACGTGTTGAATTAACATTGACTCAATATCAAGTGCCGCGGATTTGTTATATTCTTCATCAGTAATTACGTGTATATTTTTTAATTTTACTCTTTCTGGATTATCGTAGTGTTGTTTGCTTCTTTGATAAACATTAGTAGTTTCTCCAATATATATTTCTTTTCCGTCTTCAATAATATAAACGACTGGCCAGTTTTTACCAAAATGATATGCACCTATTTCATTAAACTTATCTTTACTAAAAACAAAAGTTTTTATATCAGAATTTTTCATAACTGATTATATTTTTTCGCATTTCCCTTAGACTTTTCTACTGGATACTTTTCGTTATTTTTTTTAATTTTATTCTTAATTGTAGAGGATAAATCAATATTTATAGCATTAGCAAAATTTAAACAATACATAACCACATCAGCTAATTCCTCGCTAACTTCATCTTTGAATTTAGGATCTGATTCTAGTTGACTCATTACATCAACAGATTTTTTCCACAAAAAATGTTCTTGTAATTCACCAGATTCAATCGATATGGCTTCTGCTAAATTTTTTGCATCATGAAATTGTCCCCAGTTTCTCTCTTCTTTAAACTTGTTTAAGATTTCTTTTAACTCTTGTATTGTGGTTTCTTTGTCTGACATGCTGGCGTACTTGAGCAAGAACCGTGGTCGGCATTACCCTGTAATGCTATTCTAACATGTTTTTCACATTAAATTCGACGGTACTTGAGCAGATTAAAAAGTGACAAAAGTGACATACCCTCAATAATAAAAGTTACAAGTAACCGTAACTTAATAGGACTAAATATAATCCAATTTTTATTAGTTTCATTTACTAAAAAACAAATTATAAGATTTCTTTAAGACGATTAGGGTTTGTTGGCCAAATAACATTCTCACCTTTTTTAGGATAATCTTTAATCACCATAACACCACCTTCGAGTTCTAGTTTGACTGCCACCTCTTGAAGTGCACTCAAAATTGAAACTACAGTATCACGAGAGATTACTTCGTGAAGAAAATCTGTATATGGCCTGCCTGTAGAGAAATCGTTACTAGTTCTAAAGTTTCCGTGATTATAGTTTGATAACTGTTTAAATCTATCATATGCACGTTCATCTTCTATCTCTATTGCTTTGTCTCTAACGTTTTTACCGTCCCAATATCGATTATCTTTGCCAAAGGGATTATACTCTTCAACTTCTACACGAAGTAAGTTGATAAGTTCTGATTTACTTACATCCTCTGACTCATACTTTTTTGTCCTAGCTAGATATTCTCGAATTGAAAATAGTCGATAATTTTTAGCACATCTTTCCACATCAGGTGATTTATAGATATATTCAAGATTGATTGCACCTTCAAAAATGGAACGTGCTAGCACGAGACAACTTTTAAAATGATTTTTGGTGTAAAGCGTCGAAATAGATTTATATGTGTCTACGAACTCAAGAATAAAAAACCTAGTTACCTCAAATATATCTGAATTTATATTCTCTTGCTTTTCCTCAAGTTGAACCAGGTGTTTAGACAAAAAATCTACAACTAATTGCATTTCCTCGATTTCTATTTTACTTTGTTTACTTACCCAAAACATATTTTATTTATTATCACATGAAAGCATATCTAAAAAACGTTCTTTTTATTTTTTTGTGAAATAATTATTATCATTTTACCGTGGTGGATTAAATATTCTATTTAAATATT
>CAYWTD010000030.1:0-8204 GCA_964461185.1 uncultured Candidatus Saccharibacteria bacterium
GTTTCACTTGAAACACTTTTTATTGTTTATTTATTAATATTTTATTCTTATATGGTATATATGCAAAATACCAAGTAAAATAAGGATAAAAGGGGATTTTGGTGAAAAAATTGCAATAATGTTTCTCGTGAAACGTGGTTTTGTTATTTTAAAAAGAAACTATTTAAGGAGATGTGGCGAAATCGATATTGTTGCTGAGAAGGATACAAAGATACACTTTGTAGAAGTAAAAACGATATTTTCCAGTGAGGTTTCATGTGAAACATATCAATTGAAACAAATGCGGGGAATTGTTTGTGCACCCGAAAATAATATTTGTTTCTCAAAAGTTAACAAGATAATAAAGACGGCAAATTTGTTTCTGGCCGAGAATAATCTAAAAGACAAGGAACTACAGATTGATGCGGTTTCTGTTATTGTTGGCCTTGATAAAAAATGGCTTCATATAAAATATATTGAAAATATAAATATTTTCTAGTTAATCTTATTTGCATTTTAGAATTAATTGAAAAAATAAAAGAGCGCCGCTGTTATGCTGCGCTCTTTGATTCGTGTTGATGATCTATATCAGACTCATCCCCATGAATTTGTGGAAACCAAGGATTTTGGAATCATTTTCCAGTGTAACCTGTTCCTCACCCTGGAAATTTGCAAAGTCATTTTCCATTGGGCGAGTGGTATTGCTGTAAATAATTCCTGGATAAGCCGGGTCCGTAAAGAAACGACACCCACGTCCTCCGTTCCATATCTTTAAACCGTAGGCTCTCGCAAGAGATTTTTTGAGAAAGGGAATGGTATTTTTTTCATACCAACCCCCATAACTCATCCACCAGACGGCTTCTCCTCGAAAGAATATCGTCGTAAAACCCGCGGAACACTTTGATCCCCTTGTCGTGGTATATCGATCAACGACCTTCCACACACCATCGGACGAAATCCAGGTGATGATTTTCTCGCCGTTTGGGCGGTGATCTTTTCTGATGTTCCTCGTCCTACCGGTGTTTCCAGTGTAGCCAGCAAGCATTGCCTTGAAAAAAGCTTTTCTGGCTCCATTCAATATCGCGCATTGATTTTCACTATTCACAACACTTCTCCTTTTTTGCTTTAATTAAATAACAAAATAACCACTGCTCACATTACGATTAAATAGTGTATGTGTCAACTACTACACAAAATAATTTTGTCGGAGCGCAGGGATTCGAACCCTGAGTCATCCGCTCCCAAAGCGGACATGTTAGCCGTTACACCACGCTCCGTATAAATTTATCTACTTTTTGAAATGTTACATTAAAAATAGAGATTTATCAAATATCGTGATAAATTATATTTTATATTTCATGACAACAGGGAAACTATTTCAAAAGAAAAAAGAGGATTTCGTTTGTGAAAAATGTGGTTTTACAAATGTTGGAGATGGTTACACTAATCATTGCCAGAAATGTTTGTGGTCAAAACATGTTGATATAAATCCTGGCGACCGAGCAGAAATATGTGGTGGAATTATGGAGCCAATCGATTTGGTAAACATCAATAATGTTTTTTATATTATTCATAAATGCACAAAATGCTTTAAAGAAAGAAAAAATCGCGCCCAGAAAGGTGATGATTTTAATGAACTTATAAAATTAAGTCAAAAAGGAAAGTAAGGTTTAAAGCTCTTTCAAAAGAAGTTTTGCCAATGTAATAGCGTGATTTTTATAGAATTCAGAGACGTGTAAATTTAGATTTCCATTAATATAATAATCAAGATTTTTTCCAGTTTCGTCTTTTATATCTCTATTTATATAAGATGTTGTTATCCCATTAATTTTTGCCAAACCGTTTGCTCCATCGGTTGTCGCAATTATTCCAACAAGGTCAATAGATTTTTCTGTTTTTCCAAGAAATATTCCACCTCCTGACGATCCTTGTGCGCCCACTACAGATTTTGAAGTAGTAATGACATCAGCGTAATTTCCACCAAAAGTAAAGATTTCTAGAATGGAAACCGCGGTTGTTTGTAGGTTTTGTGCACGGCCGATTTCCGATAATTTTGTTGGGCCGCCCGGGTATCCCGCAACAACAACGTTGTCGCCAGTTTCTATCGTTTTAGTATTTATGTTTGCACTAGGAAATGAGGAGGGAAGTTTTACTGCAGGATTAGTGCTTTCTGTAATTAAAATTAAGGCATAGTCATCTTCGCCAGTTCCTTTGGCATTTTGAGCAGAAATCAAACGATGATTTTCTTTTATCCATTTTGGAGAAGCGTATATGACTTTTCCTTTATATCCATAAGACAAAATATCTCTTTTATAAATAGAACAATTTATTAGACTTGGGTCGTAACTTTCTATAACCATAAATTGTGCAACATGAGAGTTTGTTAATATGACACCTTTTGGCGAAATTATTACCCCGCTACCGGTTGAAACGTTGATATAATTACCTTCCGTGTGGGTACAAATTATGTTTACCACTATCTCTGAGATTGAGGTTTCCGAAGGGGGTTTTTCTATTACTACTTCCGGCTGAGTGACCATTTCTGTTTCTGGCACAGGAACTGGGGTCGGTGATGGTACTGGTGGTGTGCGAGGTGGTATTTGTTGTATATCTGGAGGGATTTCGCTAACTGGCGTAATGATGGGTGTAGTTGATGGGGTAACCGTCTCGCCACTTTCATGTATGGTGTTTGTTTCACCAACAACAATTTCTATACCATCAATATCCTGGTTTATATTATTTCTAATATTTTGTTTTTGTATAAGTTCAACTACGGCTCTTCTTCTTGCTTCCTCTTGAACAATATCCTCCCTAGTCGGAATATTAACTTCTGGCGCAATACCAAGAAATGTTAAAACAGAATAAGTAAATAAAAGAGTTCTCTGTACAACGACTTTAAGTAAAAACGGCATAAAGCAATTATATATGAAATAACAAATTCTTCCATTGAATATTTGTCTAGAATTTGTTATATTTTCATAACTTGCGGGTGTGGTTTAGTGGTAGAATGTCTGCCTTCCAAGCAGAAGACGGGAGTTCGATTCTCCCCACCCGCACAAATATAAAAACACCGCTTAGACCGCGGTGTTTTTATATAGATAAATTTGATATTTAAAATTATCTAACTGAATCCTTCAAAGCTTTTGCGGCTCTGAATTTTGGAACACGCATTGCAGGAACAGTGATTGATTCACCAGTTCGTGGATTTCTTGCGGTTCTAGCAGCTCTTTCTTTTGCGCTAAAAATACCGAATCCTGCGATTGATACTTCCTCACCTTTTTTTAGAGAACCTGTAATTGAATCAAATAGTGAATCAACAACTTGTTCTGCTTGTACTTTGGTACCACCCAGTACTTCATGAACTTTTTCTACAAGATTTGCTTTATTCATATGAATTTTAAATCTGTTTTACCAATAAAATGTGCTTTTACTGGTTTGTTAATTTTTAACAGCACGTGCTTTAACTGTTTTTAGCACATTAGGTATTATATAAAACCTTATTTTAAGCCGCAACAGATAATAAAATGTTTTTATCTTGCGTAATCTATAACTCGGTTTTCTCGTATAACAGTTATTTTTATTTCACCAGGGTACCTAACCGCCTCCTCTATCTTTTCAGCTATATTTCTAGCCATTATTTTGGCATCTCCGTCAGAAACACTTTCCGGCTTTACAAAAACTCTTATCTCTCTGCCGGCCTGTAGAGCGTATGATTTCTCTATTCCAGGAAAAGAATCAGCA
This sequence comes from uncultured Candidatus Saccharibacteria bacterium, assembly GCA_964461185.1. Classification (GTDB taxonomy): domain Bacteria; phylum Patescibacteriota; class Minisyncoccia; order Phycocordibacterales; family JAACPR01; genus JAKLEX01. Next base: position 3,721 of record CAYWTD010000030.1, read on the forward strand.
ATTGCTTCCAATTCTTCAAGGCGTTTTAGATAGTTTTCGGCTGTATCTTTTCTTGCTCCCGGCCTACCTCCAGAAATCGCGTCAGAAACATAAACAATGACTGATTCTGGTGTTTCAAACGGATATTCTTCGTGATGTGATTGCATTGCTTTTATTATTTCTTCATCTGCTCCGAATTTTTGCAATATCCTGCGACCAATTTCAACGTGACTACCAGCGACTTCGTGATCAAGAGCTTTTCCCAGGTCGTGCAGTAGGGCACCAGCTTTTGCCACTTTTACATTCACACCGACCTCCTCAGCGATCATTCCGGCGATATGTGACATTTCTATAGAGTGTTGAAGAACGTTTTGACCATAGCTGGTTCTAAAATGAAGACGACCAAGAATTAGAAGAATTTTTGGATCAAGTCCCATAACACCGCATTCAAAAGCAGCTTTCTCACCTTTTTCTTTTATGGTTTTATTAATATTCTTTTTTGCTTTTTCAATCTCTTCCTCAATTTTTGCTGGTTGGATTCTACCATCCTCAATTAGGTTTTCTAAAGCAATTTTTGCAATTTCGCGTCTGATAGGATCAAAAGTTGAAATCGTAATTATTCCGGGCGTGTCGTCAATAATTAATTCGACGCCTGTATTTCTTTCAAAGGTTTTTATGTTTCTTCCATCCTTACCAATAATTTTTCCTTTTACTTCATTATTTGGCAAAGTAACAACTGAAGTAAAAACGTCACTCGAAACAGAAGTCCCAAGTCTTTCGATTGCAGAGATTAAAATATTTTGCACACGGCGATCGTAAATTTCTTTATCAGCCAGTTCAAGTTTTTGAATTCTGTTTTGAAGGTCTTGGTCCTGACGAGTCTCAATTGTTTTTAAGAGTTCATTTTTTGCTTCCCCCAAAGTTAGATTAGCAACATTTTGTAATTCAAAAATTTTCTGATCAACAATTTCTCCCAATTTTTGTTTTAAAGTTTCTGACTCTTTAATTTTAATTTTTAACTCCTCTGATTCTGTTTCGATTCCAACCCGTCTTTCATCTAGAAAAGATTCTCTGGCAATTAAACGATCTTCAGTTTTCTGAATTTTTTCTTCTTCTTTTTTTATTTCTTCTTTTGCTTCCTTAATTAATTCTTCGGCTTTCAGAGAAGCTTCACTAGTAATTTTTTCTGCTTCTTCACGAGCCTCCAGTAATTTTTCTTTTATCTCAAGTTCCATCGAACCTCTTTTACCAAGAGCAACGATGAATCGTAAAAACCAACCAACCGCGATACCGACAACACCCGCCGCTGTGGCGATCATCAGAATTATTAATAACTCCATTGTTTCAAGCGCTTCTTATGTCCCTAAATATTTTTTAATTATTTTGTTTCAAGCTTCGCAGTAATTTTAGTCGTTTCTGATAGTCGGGATTTTGAAGCGTTTTTAATTTAAATTGCTAACAATTCTCATACTATAGTGTTGATAGATGAAAGTCAAAAATAAGTAAAAATTAAAATACCTAAAAACTTTTTGAGATCCTCCGCAGATTTATTTTAGTCAAATGTAAATTGAAGAAAATAAATCGAGGACTGGATCGAATAAAAGTTGTTTAGGTATTTTAATGGTTATTAATTATGAAATTACCTTATCAATAATTCCGTATTTTTTAGCTTCTTCAGCTGTCATGAAATAATCTCGATCAACATCCCGTCCAACCTGCTCAACTGATTTTCCAGTATTTTTTGACATCATCTGCACTAAAGTTTTTTTCATTTCCAAAATTCTTTTTGCTGAAATTTCTATGTCAGAAGCCTGACCTTGCGCACCACCTAGAGGTTGATGAATCATGACTTCGGCATTTGGTAATGCAAATCTTTTTCCTTTTTGACCGCAAGATAAAATCCATGCCGCCGCACTTGCTGCCATACCAACACAAACAGTTGAGACATTATTTTTCACATGGTTCATCGTATCTATTATTGCCATCGCATCAGTTACAGAACCACCAGGGGAATTTATATACATTTGAATATCTTTTTTAGGATCTTCAGATTGTAAAAATAAAAGTTGGGCGATCACTATATTTGCGGTGTGATCATCTATTGGACCACCAAGAAAAATAATACCTTCTTTTAATAAACGAGAATAAATATCAAATGCTCGTTCACCAAATTGACTCTTTTCTATTACAGTTGGAATTATCATATTGTTTATTATTGATTAATAAGAAAAAGATACAAAAAACAAGACAGGAAAGCAAATTTTTGGTGCGGGCACAAATTCAGCTCAAAAGATATTCCCCCGAAATCCACCGATTATTAACAGTTTATGCAGTTTCTCGGTTACTACAGAATTTCTTTAGAATAATTTTAGACTTTCGGGCCAAAGGCTCTAATTAAAGGTTTTCCAGATACTCAAAAACCTTCTCATTTGTTAAAACATGGCTTAAATAAACACGTGCAACATTTTCATCGACATCCTTATGGTGTTCCACAAGATGTTTCATTTCTTGTTCTAGACGGTCTTTATCAACAACAATTTTCTCTGCAGCGGCTATTTTTGGTAAAATCAAATTCATTGTTGCGCGTTTCACAGCATCTGTGTGCCACTCCTTTTTAAGCTCATCAACGGTTTTTTTAATTTCCTTTAAATAGTCATCAAACTTTATACCGATCCTCTCGATGTCGGAACGATATTGATTCATCATCCGGTCTTTTTCCTCATCAATTAATACTTCTGGTAAATCAACTTTTGATTCATCGATAATTTTTTCAATAATTTCTGTGCGGCGTTTATTTTTTTCATTTGCCACTTTTTCATTCTTCATATTTTCCGTCAGTTGTTTTTTGAAATCATCGACACCAGAAAACTTTCCTAATGTCTTTACAAAGTCATCGTTGAATTCTGGAAGCTTGTTTTTATCAGAGTCATCAACTTTTTCGCCAGCGGTTTTCTTTTTCATGTACTCTGCTTCGGCACGATTCTTTCTGATGTATTCAATATAATCCTCAACTTCTTTTTCTGTTATTTCAATTTTTCCAGAAGGCTTTATTGATTTTGCAATTTTTTTGTAATCAGCAAGTTCAATAGTTGGCATCAAAGTAAAAGTCGCTTTGAATTCAAAATCATCACCTGGGGAAATTTTTGTAATTGATATTTTTGGACTTGTTAGTGCGTCAATTTTTTCATCAAGCATAATGACTGGCAATATTTCATGCAAAGCGTTATAGGCTTGTTCTTCAAATATTTTTAAGTCGCCAACATTTTCAATAATCATTTTTTCTGGCGCCATACCTTTTCGAAAACCTTTTAATTCAATATCTTTGCCAATTTTTTTTATTGTCTTTTCTTTAAAACTATCAACAAAGTTTTTCTCGACTAAAACCTCAATAGTTAATTCTCGCCCCTCTTCCTTCTTGCTTTTTAATTTATAGTTTTTATTGTTTGTCATTTTTAAATTATTTATTTATTAATATAGTTGTGACGAGTTTATCGCATCCTGGTTTTTTTGCCAAGAAAAAGAAAACCGCCGAGTGCGGTGGTAATCCAATGAAAAGTTTCTAATACAATTTTCTTAATTAAGAGAAGCATCAATTTCAGCCTCTATTTCAGCTTCAATTTGATCTAAATCCTTATCGATATCATCTGTATTTAAATTTTCAATTTCTACTTCAACCTCATAAAGCGAGTTTTCTGGTGCAATATTTTTATCCGTTTCAATATTTGATTTTAATGTTTTAAAGTAATACGCCCCACCAAGAATAATTATTATTATAATTATGATTGATCCAATAACTGGTCCGACTCTTCCGCCGCTTGTTTTTTGAACAACTATTTGTTCATTGTTTGTTTCAAGTTCCATATTTTTTAATTATAAGCTTTTTAAATTAATTACCATCTACATTAGTATCAATATTTTCTTCGGCCTCGATTTTTACAGAAGCTCTGAAAGATTGAAGTGTCTCAACAATTGCATTTCTGGCATCATCAACGGCTACGCGCGCGCTTTCGATTGTGTTTCTAACAACATCTTTATCTATCTCGGTATCAATTATGTTTTCTAATGTGTTTATCACTGCTTGAATTGTTGCCTTTGCGTCGTCAATTTTTTTACTGGCGGTATCTAATTTTTCTCTAGCATCTGATACGTCGACTGATTTTTCTTCAAAACTATTTAATCTGTCGTCAATTCTCATAGATGCTTGTTCTAATCTATCTACAATTTCAAAAAGTTTCGTGGAAATATTACCGACCAAATTTCTTACACGCTCTTGTGCCTTTTCACTAATCATCGCACGTCTTTGTTCGCGCATTTCTACGCCCGCATTAATTTTTTCACGCAAAACTTTTTGGCGCTCCTGGATTTTGTTTTCAACGTATTCTTTTCTTTCTTCAGTTTTTTGGACCCTGGTTTCTTTTCGCACCTGCAGATTTTGTGCCGACACAAAAGAAAACGTTAATAAGACAGTTATTGACGCGAGGACTAAACTTTTCATTGTTATTTTC
>CAYWTD010000031.1:0-8136 GCA_964461185.1 uncultured Candidatus Saccharibacteria bacterium
TAAAGACAAATATTAATATAATCACTATCCCAATCGAAGATTTTGTATACGGTATGGCGCTAATCGCTCTGGTGATAATTGTTTATGAAAAAACAAAATCTAGATATTCATTGAATGAAATGGAATTATAAAATAAAAAAACAACGGAATTTCTTCCGTTGTTTGCTGCCGATTTTATCGGCGAGATGAGTTAGTGCGTCTCTACCCAATCATCATAGACGTTGACATGATAGTTATCGAAATCATTATCGAACGTTGTTTTGATTTCGATCGGACCACCAGGCTTCCAGACGATGAATTTCAGCCTGAACTTTTCTCCATCGTACAAGGCCTTTGAGTAGTATCCATAATCACCGGGATCAAGCCTTTCCTCAAAGGCGTTGCCGATATAAACATCGACATAGTACCTTGTGAGAGAGTGCACTCTCACCGAGACGTATTCAGCCCACTCGTCTGTGCCACGTTCTTCACAGCCAGTGAACAGGGGGATAGTGACCAAAAGAACCAAAACAATAATCCACTTTTTCATAGTACATTCCTTTCATAATTTGTACTTTTTTCTATCTATATTATATATATATTTTTATATAAAGTCAAGCCGTTGATAACCTGATAATTGTTAATTTTCATGATATAATTTATTTATGGAAAAAAATGTAAAAAGAAGTGTTATAAAAATTTTTAATACAATTCCTCTTGCGATTGGTGTTATTGTTGCAGTTGTCTCCTTGACAGGTTGGGGAGATATTAATGTTATATTAGCAATGCTTGGTATTGGTTTGTTTTCAGGAGCAATAGGGGAATTAATAAACGACTAATTTATATACTTGACAAAAGACTGGATTCTGTTATAATTGTATTTGAATATGGTCTTTTTATATTTTTAAACAAACAAAAACAAGGAGAAGAAATTGAAAGTTCGTTGCCCGAAAAAAGAACGAAACCTCCGTGCCGCACGGCGTGGTAAATGTCTCAGCCGGCCGCTCGAATTGACCGGCAAAGTACCGGAATGTGGTGGAGCAAGGCCTGGTGTGGCAAAGTGGTTCAAACGCCACGCCCACCACATCGAGCGAACCAGATTTCGCTCCTGCATTCAGGTGAACCTGGTCTTCATGCCGCCGGAGAAAAACCCGAGTCGGATGACGAAGACAACGAATGAGTCCGGTGAAGACGATTTGAAGGACATCGTCTTCCACGTCGTTCAAGAGTCGGACGGGACGATTGCCGCCGCCTCTGTGTCTGTGTCGACTCGTCGTTTCCGGCGAAAGAGCTGGAAGAAACCGAAAAAGCGGGCCTAAAAGCCCTACGAATCCCTCGTCAAAATCTGCAACTTTGCAGAAAACGACGAGGGATTTTTCTTTTGATGTTTTTTGATTTTAAGCTTATAATCAGATGACTATGGAAAAAGACGAAAAAATAACAGAATCTTCAAGAGACGAACGACAAGATCGTTTAAAAAAACTTGAACTTATCAAGAGCCTGGGAATGGTTCCTTATGCTGATAAGTTTGAGAAAACTCACTTTGTTGCCGATGCTCGCACTGCTCCGGCCGGAACAAATGTCGCAACAGCTGGTCGTATTGTCTTGTTTCGTGATATGGGTAAAGTTACTTTTGCTCAACTATTAGATTCATCTGGAAAAATTCAAATTGTTCTGAAAATTGATCAAATTGATCAAAAAGTTTATAAAAATTTTACAAAAATTATTTCTGTTGGTGATTTTGTTGGTGTCCGTGGAGAAATTTTTACAACTCAAAAAGGTGAAATTTCTATTTTGGTTAAGGAATATACTTTTCTCAGTAAGGCATTACGAGCGTTACCAGAAAAATGGCACGGCCTAAAAGATGTTGAAATAAAATACCGAAAAAGATATTTGGATTTAATTGCGAATCAGGAAACAAAAGCCAGATTTCAATTCAAAAGTGATTTTGTTTGGGAACTTCGAAAATTTTATAACGAACAGGGTTTTACAGAAATTGATACTCCGGTTTTAACAAATACCGCATCTGGCGCATTGGCAAAACCATTTAAAACTCACTACAACTCTCTTGATCTAGATGTTTATTTGCGAATTGCTCCAGAAATATATTTGAAAGAAGCAATCGTTGGAGGTTTTGAAAAAATCTTTGAAGTTGCGCGCGTTTTTAGAAATGAGGGAATGGACGCCAGTCATTTGCAAGATTTTTCAATGATTGAACACTATGCGGCTTATTGGAATTTCGAGGATAATATGAAATTTACCGAAGAAATGTTGACGACTATTATCACAAAACTAAAAGGTTCAACAAAAGTAAAAACCCCAAATCGCGATGGTGAATTAATTGAAGTCGATTTTGCGTTGCCTTGGAAAAAAGTTTCATTCCGAGATTTGTTAATAGAAGATTGTGGAATTAATATTGATGAACATTTGGATGTTGAATCTCTGCGAAAAGCGATTGAAAAGAAAAAAATCAAAATTGATGATATGGAAAAATTAGGTCGTGGAAATCTAATTGATTCTTTGTATAAAAAAGTCTCTCGTCCAAAATTAATTAATCCGACATTTTTGATTAATCATCCAATTGATCTTTCTCCGCTTGCGAGAAAAAATGATAAAAATGAATTTGTTGTTGATAGATTCCAATTGGTGGTAAACGGTTGGGAAATTGTAAATGCATACAGTGAATTAATTGACCCTGTCGATCAAAAAGAAAGATTTGAAAAACAAACTGTTGCAAAAAAAGCTGGTGATGAAGAGGCGATGCAAAAAGATGATGATTATGTTGAAGCGATGGAATATGGTATGCCACCAGTTTCCGGCTGGGGAATGGGCGTAGAGAGAATCGTTGCTCTTTTAACAGAACAACCAAATCTACGTGACGTCGTAATGTTTCCTCTTTTGAAACCAAAAGAATAAAAATTTCTTGCGCCAACTGATAAAGCACAGTATCCTAATATCCTATGTCTAAAAACGACACTATTCTTCGATTCGAAAATGTTTCTTTTGGTTATGGGTATAACAAGCCAATTCTAGAGGAAGTTGATTTTTCTGTTCGTTGCGGTTCAAAGATAACAATTATGGGACAAAATGGTGCTGGTAAAAGCACAATTTTCGGTTTGATTACAAAAAATCATATTCCAGAATCTGGCCAAGTTAGCGTTATGCCAAGAACTTCAATCGCAATTTCACGGCAAGTTATTCCGCGCAATGAAATGGATTTAACCGTTTTTGAGTTTTTTGAAAAATGTTTTTCTAAAAAAGTTTATGATTTGGAACCAAGAATAAATGAAATTTTGGAAATTGTGCATTTAAATGCTCCACATGATCGATTAGTAAAATCATTTTCTGGCGGACAACAGGCGAGACTTTTACTGGCCTCTGCTTTAATTCAAGATCCAGATTTGCTTTTACTTGATGAGCCGACAAATAATTTGGATAAGGCCGGGATTGAACACTTAACGGATTTTTTAATTAAGTATAAAAAAACTTGTTTGGTAATTTCACACGACGCCGATTTTCTTAATGCTTTTTCCGATGGAGTTTTGTATCTTGATGTTTTTACAAAAAAAATAGAGCAATATACTGGAAATTATTTTGATGTCGTTGAACAAATAAAAATCCGCGTAGAGAAAGAGAATCGGAAAAATGCACAACTTGCGAAAGAAATTCAAGAAAATAAAGACAAGGCAAATTTCTTTGCTCAGAAAGGAGGAAAGATGCGCTTAGTGGCAAAAAGAATGCGAACAAAAGTTGAGGAAATGGAAGAAGACAAAGTGGACATTCGTCGTGAAGATAAAACCATCAGACCTTTTATAATTCCTGCGCAAAGTGATCTAACCGGAATATTATTTAGAATTAATTCTTTTACAACTTTTAAAAATCACAAACCAGTTGCGCACAAATGCGATTTGTCATTAAAGAAAAATTCACATTTACTTCTTCGTGGGCCAAATGGAATCGGGAAGAGTTCCTTACTTGAATCAATTGTTAATAAAACAGCAAAAGGTGTAACAATTACAGATGGAGTAAAAATTGGTTATTATCGCCAAGATTTTTCCACTTTGAATTTTGATGATACGGTTTTTACGTCGCTCATGTCAGTAATGGATCACAAAGATGAAGAAAAAATGCGCGCTATCGCCGCTGGATTTTTGACTACGGGCGATGTTATTCATGCAAAGATTGGTAGTTTATCAGAGGGCCAAAAGGGTTTAGTTTCCTTTATTAGATTGGTTTTACAAAAACCAGGGCTTTTAATATTAGACGAACCAACAAACCATATAAATTTTCGTCATTTACCGGTAATCGCCGAAGCTCTGAATAAATACGAGGGGACAATGATTATGGTTAGCCACGTTCCTGACTTTGTTAAAAAGATTCGTATTGATGAGACTCTTGATTTGGGGAAATAAATCGAAAAGGTATTTCTACGTGTAGAATTTCTTCTGTAAAACACAACGCGCATGATATAATAAACATTATTATACAAATTACAAATTATTATCATGACATCATTTAAATGGAAGGTTGTTATCTCGGGTATAGGATTGCTGACATTTTTATTAATATCTTCTGTATCTGTCGCACAAAACACTGTAATAAGGTGTTCTTTCTATCGTGATTTAAAGTTGGGTGATACAGGTGAAGATGTATTGTGTCTACAAAAAAGCTTCAATAGTTTGGGCTATCTTATCGCAGTATCGGGTCCAGGTTCTCTAGGAAACGAAACAAGCTATTTCGGACCTCTAACTCAACAAGCCGTATCTCGTTGGCAAGCTGCAAACGGAATCACACCAACAGCAGGATATTTTGGACCTATTTCAAGAAATAAATATTTTGCAAACTTCAGTCAATTACCTAGCGGTACAACAGTAACTGGAACGACTTCTGGAACAACTACAACGACCACAACAACTACGGGGACAACTACACCTGAACCTTTTGATGTCACTTGTGAGATGAGCCCTAGAAGACCATCTCAAGGTGACGAGATAATATTTTCCGTTAATATTGCCGGCGGAAAATCACCTTTTAAATATAAATGGTCAGGAGATATTGGGTTTGAAGATGGCGATTCTAGAACTATTAAAGTAATTTATGATGACGCTGGAAAATATGAAGTCAGGATTAGTGTCACCGATGAAGAAAATAATTCTGTTACAGGTGTATGTGCCAATATAGAAATATTAGATAATAAAGATGATGATCTAAAAATTAATACCTCAGATATTTTCAGAATTACAAAGGAGGCTCATTTATTTGATGAAATAGACGCGGCTTGTAAAAAAGACTACGGTGACAATTGGGAGTTTGCTCTTATTGATGACGAGGATGAGGATTATATTTTGAATCTAAATGATGAAGATCCTATATTTTCAAACCTATTCTTTATAAAAAATGTTCCGTCTAATAGTTATCCATTTAACGGGAATATTTGTCCAAAAGAATTATCGCCGAACGTCAGTTGGCCAGAAACCGATAAGGCAACAATACTTGAGATAAAATCAAGCAGTAACTTTTGTTATTCAGGTGCCCAGAAATCAGGTTTGAGGGTAGATAAATACAAGGGTCTGTGCCGAAAAAGTTCTTCAGAGTCAGGGGATAATAATGAGGATGACAATAAAAACGGAGATAGTTTAACTCCAGACCTTGATGAATATATTGCTTCTATAGACCAAATAGTGTCTGGTGGTTTTGGTTCAGGTTCAAGCAGAAATTTTGGTTCAGGTTCTGCTAGTAATTTAGATCATGTTGATATTACCTGTGGTTCTGGTGGCGGAAATACGTTCTCGTGGACACCGAGCGCTGGCTCAGTTGGGATAGTTATACCATATCCTCATTTTAAGTTTCACATATTTTCTCGGACGAAACATCAGGTTATTGCTGGTCCCAAATATTGTAGTTCAGGTGTGTATATTTTGAATAAAGGAGGATCAGAACTTAGTTACATTTCTCAACAAGCAGGGGATGATGGTTCCTTGATGGTGTATGTTAATACTAACAATATTCCACCAGGAGGAACTCCAGGACAACGAAGTGCTGGTTGGAGAATTATGAGACCGACCCTTTCGCAATTTGGTAATAGTAATGATAGATTAATTAATACAGATAGATAATAAAACACATTGTGTGCATAAGTTACCTTAAAAGATAACAAATATGTATGATATAATAAACATTATTATACAAATTACAAATTATTATCATGACATCATTTAAATGGAAGGTTGTTATCTCGGGTATAGGATTGCTGACATTTTTATTAATATCTTCTGTATCTGTCGCACAAAACACTGTAATAAGGTGTTCTTTCTATCGTGATTTAAAGTTGGGTGATACAGGTGAAGATGTATTGTGTCTACAAAAAAGCTTCAATAGTTTGGGCTATCTTATCGCAGTATCGGGTCCAGGTTCTCTAGGAAACGAAACAAGCTATTTCGGACCTCTAACTCAACAAGCCGTATCTCGTTGGCAAGCTGCAAACGGAATCACACCAACAGCAGGATATTTTGGACCTATTTCAAGAAATAAATATTTTGCAAACTTCAGTCAATTACCTAGCGGTACAACAGTAACTGGAACGACTTCTGGAACAACTACAACGACCACAACAACTACGGGGACAACTGCCTCGAGCACCGAGGATAAAGAAACTAGAAGTCTCATTGAAAGTGTAATTGATGATATCGCCCAAGCGGAAGCTTTGCTAATAGAAGCCGAGGATGCGGGGGAAAATATCACTAGTGTGGAAAGAGATATGAGAAAGGTTAGAGATGATATTATTTTATCCGCAGAGTACTATCATGAAAAACGGTATGTTAATGCAAAATCTTATGCAAAGAAAGCTCAAACCGGAGTAAAAGCTGTCTTGAAAAAATTAAATGATATTTTAGATACCACCGCTCAGCAAGATTCACCAGTAAACGGCGTTTGCGGATCAGCACAGGATACAGATGTTTCTGCTCAACCAACAGGAACTGCCGCTTGTGCTGCTGGTACATATAATGCTGGAGCAGCAGATACAAACGAAAAATATATATGGGATTGCGTTGGTTTAAATGGTGGAACAACAGCAACTGGGTGTTATGCAAGTATAACAACTGTAACAACTAACGGTACTTGCGGAACAGCAAACGCCACAACTGTTTCCGCTCTCCCAACAGGAACAGCTGCTTGTAGTGCTGGTACATACAATGCCGGGGCAGCAGATACAAACGAAAAATACATCTGGAATTGTGTTGGTCTAAATGGTGGGACAACAGCAACTGGGTGTGAAGCGAATAAAGTTAATACTAGTAGTCAGTTAGACCCTAATGATTATTTATCTTTTGTCGCAACTTCTGGTTCTGGCAGTAATTTAGGTTCAGGCTCTAGCAGCAACTTTGGTTCAGGCTCTAGTAGCAACTTTGGTTCAAGCTCTAGCAGCATGTTCGGTACTGGCACGGCTGGGGGAACTAACTGTTATTTGTGGAAACCAGAAGGTGAAAATACTGGTAAATTAGTTATTTTATTACCATCTGCACTTACCGGAAAAACTGCTAAAAAAGTAGTAATCACGGGTTCCTTTGGAACAGAAGAAGGCAACTACACCGGTGTAGGAAATGGTGAAAGAGAACATTACAGATTTTCTAAAGCAGGATCAGCGTATGGAAATAATATAATGGTTGGTATTACTACAAGTTATGGTACTGAGATTATGGAACAAAAAAATGGTGGAGAAAGAAAAGAGATTTGTGGTTCACTTTTCTCTAATGATTCAAAATTTGAGGATAAATTTTGCAGACTCCTTCCAAAATCAGATTTTTGTCGCAATAGAGGTAAAACTGATAACTCAAATGTTGTAAATGCTATTTTACTTACTAATCCCATTACTGCCCCTGTGGGAGTCGGTAATATTATTGTGGATACGATTGATTCGATAGGAGATGGAATTGCAGATATATTTGGTTGGTAGGAAGGGGGGGACTTTAACCATATCCTAATAGAGAAAAAAGGATATCTAAAATCATATAGATTTTAAATATAAGATTGTGTGACTAAATAAATAATTTAAACAAAAACTGCCGCACAAAAGGCGGTTTTGTTTTGCAACAATGTTAATCTCTAAAATAATTCCAAATCGCCTTGACGATAAACCACGCACCTAACAATATTAAT
>CAYWTD010000032.1:0-7806 GCA_964461185.1 uncultured Candidatus Saccharibacteria bacterium
AACAATTGATCAAATTTTTCTGTTTCTCTTTGAATTAACTCTGCCGTTGACTTTCTTTTCCCTGTATCAAAACTAGTTATTGGATCATCTAAAATAATAATTTTACTCTTATCGCCTTCTTTTTTAAGATGAGCAAAAAAGAAGGCGAGTGCAATAACTTGTTTTTCTCCTTCACTCAAACTATCTGAACAATCTTGTCCATTATACTCAACACGGAATCCACAAAGTGCCGGCTCTCGATTGCTTCTGTTATAGCTTCCTTCGCCTGCAACTTCGAGAATTTCCATTGATGGGCTAATTTCTTTAACAAAAGTTTGGATTATAGAAAAATAATCTTTGATAAATGTATTAAATTCTTCAACAATCTTAACCTTCATGGCTTGATAGATTTTTTCTAAACTATCAACCACTTTTTTATTTTCTTTTTCTTGATCGATTACCTTAAAATAATTTACAAATATTTCTTTATTATCAATGTAAAAAATATCATTCTCTAGTGTCTTTATAACTGTTTCTATATCTGATTTTTTGGTTTCAAGTATTCCATTATTTGCATCATTTTTTAGTTCTGTAACCCTAAGATTTATCTTTTGTACTATTTTATTATAAGAGGTAATAAAAGTATTCGTTTCTGTAAGAATGCTTTTAATTTTTTCTATATTTGAACCAGCTACCCTTTCCAAGATTTTTGATTCTTTATTTGAAACAAGAGAAATCTCCGACTCAATAATGGCTCTTTGTTCTTCAGAAAGTGATAGTACTGGCAATACTTCATCAAGAGTAATGAATTTCTTTACTTCATCAAAAAAACTCTGATTTTGCGACGGGGCTTGCAAAGCTTTTAAGTTCTCAAGGAGTATTTTATATTTAGAAATGAATATTTTAATATTTTTCTCTTCTTCTAAAAAAGTTTCATTAAAAATCTCCTGATAATCTTTTATTATTTGGAGATAGTCATTACTTTTTATTTTCTGTTCACAAAAAGGGCACTGAGTTGTTGTGTTGGTAATTGTTTCTAATCCTTGTTTTATAAAATCCTTTTTGTGATTAATTTTATCTAGTGTTCGTTGAACACCTTTCGCAACAGTAAAAGAAAAAAGTTCATCAGGGTTAAGTTCCGCTTCTTTTTCTACCTCATTTTCAACAGTTTTTATTTTTAGAGAAAAGTTATGTTTTGATTCCAAAAGAGAATTTAATTTAGATATTTCAGTTTTATTTTTTAGTGCTTGAACTAGTTTTCCAAGTTCTGCTTCATATTTTACTAGTTCATCTTTTTTAGTTTGCATATCATCTTTATTCAGTGCTTCAATCTCGCTTCGTTTTGAGAGAACAGTTTGATTTGTAATACCCCGAAAACTAAGCACTCCAGTAACTTTTGATGACTCTGTCCTTAAAAATGTTTTGTTTTTTTCAGAAATCTCCTCCTTAAGGGAATTTATCCTTTCAATCTCTGAATTATATTTAGCAAAGTCCCCTAGGTAAACAATATTTTTACCACGACGTTGTCTTAGTTGTGGTGTATCTGCATGTTCTGGTCCAGTAGAATGGACAAAATTATTAATAAAATATTTATCGAAAAAGATAAATTTATCTTTTAATGTATCAGTGCTCCATCTTGTAGAAAAGTTAATCTCCGAATTATCATCCAAAATTACTTTAATCTCCTGATGATCACCTTCCTTATCCCTGTGTTTTATAATGTTGTCGTTATTTTCATTAAGTGATTTTAAAATATTAACCAATTTTGATTTTCCGTTTCCGTTTTCAGCAAAAAATATATTGTTTTTAACAAAAACGCCATCTCTGGTTTGCAGGTTACCATCCTTGTCATCAAAATTAATTTTATTGACTTTATCCCAGTCAAAAAAAGAATATGAAAAGGCATTATTAATCTTACTCAGTTTCTTGATTTTCATGGTCGTTGTCAAAATTTAATATACCTACCGCTTTCATGCTTTCAATTATCTCACTGTCACTTTTAGAAAGATCCAGATATGGTAAAACTTTTTTCTCATTATCACCAATTTCATTTTCTATAAGTTCTATCAATGTCATAACTTATTTACCAGACTTAGTCCTATTACACTCCTTACACAACATCTGACAATTTTCAGCAACACTTCTTCCTCCACTATGCCATGGATTTATGTGGTCGGCTTCCATTTCTGATAGTTGAAATTTCCCCTTACAAGCAGGACAAATTCCATTTTGTCTTTCGTATGCTTCTCGTTTCATATTTGGATTAAATGCTCGGATAGACAAATATTTTTCTTTTCTAGTAAGCACATAAGGATAAATCCCGGGCTTTTTTGTCACATCATCATCTTGCATTAATTCTTTAATTTCTTTTTCTAATTTTTCAGAATTAAGTTTTTTATCTTTAAATTCATTATAAAGTTCACCCCAATTAACTTGTGACATCTCTTTTCGATAATTCGGAAAAGTTTTTCGCACCCAATGAATTACGTTTTGAAAATATTTCCATAGTTCATCTGCATTTTTATCATGCTGATGTTTTGCCATGTATTCTTCAATTTGTTCATTATTTATCCAAGATAAAGCAGTTTCTAGATATTCTTGTCTAATTGGAGAACCTGTTATTAATTGACCTCCGTCATTCGCAAGCAAATACGCGGCACAATTTGATTTACTAAATTTTAATTTCGCATCAGATAACCAAGGACCTGTATACACAGCATTTCTTAATTCTTGAGGAAATAGCTTTTCTCCTGCAATATTAATGATCTTAAACCAATCAAGTTTTTCTTTATCATTTCCTTCGCAGTGATAAATCATTAAATCATAATTTAAAATTTTATCTTGTTCTTCTTTGGTTAAATTATGAAACATTGCAATTCTGCCATCAAATTCAATAGAGAAATCTCCATTTACAAATTGAGCAATACTGATTGTTCGTTGTTGTCCATCTAGAACTTCAAAATTTCCATCTTCTTTTTTAACCCAGTACATTACATTTAAAGGAAAACCATTCTTAACAGTTCTGATCACTTCATCTCTTTGCTTCCCACTGTATACAAATTCTCTTTGATACTTAGGACGAATATCAAGTTTTCCGCCAAAGGCAGTTACTCCTTCTTCCTCACTGTCTTTGTAGTCTTTTACGACATCTGCAATTTTTATTTTATGTAAATCTATTTTCATATTATTTTTGTGGTTTTTTATTTTTGATAATTATTCTGGCGTATATACTCGAATATAAATCATCTGTCTCAACATCTCTAAAAGCGGGGTGTTCATCTCTTTCTGGATTATATTTTCTATATAGAGTACCTTTTGCATTTACTGTAAATTTACCAGTAGGTTTGCCATCTTTGAAAATTTCCATCTTTTTATTTTTAGTAAAATTAATACTACCGACGATGCCCAAAGCAATTATTTCAAATTGATCAGGATTATATTTATCTACAAAAGTAATCGGAACTCCCATTTTCTTTTTGTAATCCATAGGTATTTCTTGAACCTTTGAAACATCTATTGCTTCATAATTTTCGTAATTAGGATATTCACTTTCTTTATATTTTTTATAAAGAACGATATCTTCTTTATGTTTTTCTACTTCTAAATTTGTAAACCAACACGAAGTTGAGACTCTGGCAATTTTTTTGCCATTATCATCAATGTGGTGATATTTCTCCCATTCTTTAGGTACTTCAAAAAACATTCCAACATTGAAATTAGTATAACCAGTACGCAATTCGTTATCTTTAATTAATTTGAAAATTTCTTTATAAGTTATTGCGTTTGTGTTTCCAATAATTAAAAACTTTTTATTATATTCAACCAATTGGGCAACATACTCCCTAAATAGAGAAAATGGAGGATTGGTAACCACAATATCTGCCTGTTTTAAAAGCTCAACACTTTCTTTACTTCTAAAATCGCCCTCACCCTCAAGTGGTGTCCACTCATTGTTTTTATTTGCCTTTAACTGCTCTGCAATATCTCGTATATCAAAAGCACCATCACCATCCAGATCACTAACCTCGTTAATAATAAACTTATTAGCCGTAGCCTTTGGACGACCTTTTGATTTTTTTAATGTTTTATCATCTCCAAATAGCCCCAATTGAGTATTCGCAATCGGGGAAGGTTTATAACTTGTAGCAATTAACCTTTTTAAACCGAGAGCATTAAAGTTGGTAGCGAAATATTTAAAGAAATTACTTTCAAAAGGATCATCGCAATTACAATACACAATCTTACCTTTAAACTGAGTTTTATAGTGTTTTAGTTCTTTTTCAATATCAACAAGCTGAGTATAGAACTCATCATTTTTTGCCTTATTAGCCTTACGAAGGGTACTGTTTGAAGTTTTTTTATTAACCTTTTTCATAAATTATCTTAATAATTCGTTAGTCGACACCCCCAATGCTTGGGCAAGACTGGTAATAGTTGCAAGAGTAGGATTAGTTTTTCCACTTTCAATATTGCTTATAAAAGATTTATCAACACCAAGGGTTTTGGCTAACTCTGTTTGTGTAATGTTTTTCTTTATCCTAAATACTTTAAGATTTTCACCTAATTTTTTAGCTTCTTCTTTCATAAACTTAGTATAACATAAATAGTTGTATTAAACTACAACAACAATAGTTTATTATAAAACTTGTCTTTGATTCAAAAATAGAACATTATTGATTTAATAAATAGCTATGAAAAAAATAAGTTATATAAAATACGAACATACACCCAAGATTGTTTGGTTAGACACAAACATTATCATTAACATAAGAGATTCTCTTAAAAATAAGACCGAAGATAAGTTTTTAACCCTTTTTGAATTATTAAAAGAAAAAGTTCAAGACGGTAAAATCATTTGCCCTTTTTCTGGTCAAAGAAGCGAATATTCTCAGGGTGATTCTTTGGAAGAGAGTGATGATATCTTGCTTCAATTAAGTAAGGGTTTTCAAGTATCAATGTGGCAAATTCGACAAGAACAGGTCAAAACAATGATTCGCTGTTTTTTAGATAATAATAACGAGTTCATATTTAAAGATACCGACTTAGTATTTAAAAAAGAAGAAAGAACAAAAAGTAGAAATGATTTTGTTTTTGAAGTTGTTGTATTACGAGAAAAAACAAAAAGACCTCAAAGAGAATTTCTATTAAAAGATCTTATTCGAAGAAAAGAAGAGGTGAAAAATTTAAATTTGTCTTATGAAGAATTACTGAGATCAGAACAAGATGCTGGTAAATATGCTTTACAAATATCTATTAATAAAAACATTGAACAATATGGTTACTTAAATTTGAATTTTAATATTAATGACTCTTGGTACCATCATTTGTATACAATAATAGAGTTAAAAAATCTTTCTGGTGTAAATGATCACAAGGAATTAGCCCAATTAACAAAGGATTTCTTATCTTCAGATTATTTTTATGCAATACCAGTCGATAAAATAGGTTCAACCATAATTTCAAGTGTCTTGATAGATAAGACAAAAATGACAACCAATGATATTGGAGATATGGAAAATTTATCTACAATTTTGCCTTACGCAAGTTTTTTAATAACAGATAATGCGATGGCTCATATAATAGAATCAAGAAAGTTAAATACTGAATTTGATACAAAAATATACTCATCTAAAACCTTAGATAAATTTATTGATGATATTAAAAGTATATAATATGAATCCTTCTCGAGTGCTCGAACCAGCTCTCTACTTGGTGCCCCCGCCAGGAGTCGAACCTGGATCGCAAGATCCGCAATCTTGTATTCTATCCATTGAACTACGGGGGCAATTAACATAATGATTACTCCAAACAGAATACTATTTTCTTTTTCAAGATAAATCAAGTACAAAAATGAGACAGAGAAAAAACCGGGCAGGGGAATTAGAAACCAAGTAAGTGCATCAGGTATTCGTAAAATGGCTCGTGCAATTCTTCTTCATTTATATAATCAAGTAAACAGTCTCTTACATCTTCCAAATCAGCGCCGTTGCCAACCGGAACGGTGATTATTGGCATAAAGAGTTTTTTAGATTTTAATAAAACTCGATCTCTTTCATATCCGTCTTCATCAACAATCCAAAACGATTCAAGGCTTGAGAAGGGATAAATAGTGTCGCCAGCACGAACACCTTTTCGATTTATTTCATAATCAATTTCTCTGGGTGCACTATGTGCAAGTAAGAAAGATGTAAAGGTTGCAAGCGCGATTAACAAGGCAAATAAAATATTATTAAAAAAGACGGTCAAAATTATCATCCCGACAGCAATAATACCAACAATCCAGAACCAGTCTTCTGATTTGTTTTCTTTTATGTGATCAAGAGCTTTCCAAGATATAGTTTTTTGAGCCATATTATTTAAACTTATATGTATTATCGCTTGTAATTTTTATTTTATCAACTATCAAGATAACAATCTGGCTTGTGATAATCGACATGATTACGATTGCCAGGTAATAACCAAGGATATTTGAAATGTCACCACTATCAATTTTAATGAAAAAAGATATGGCCAAAACTGTGTACCACGAAACGATTGAGATGGCCCCCATCGCCAATGCCCATTGCCGCAGCCAAAAAATTCTAAAAACATTGATTGATTTCATGTCAATTCTAATTCCAATTAGTTTTGGATTTATCCATAAACTGAGCAAAATGTTATTAACGATCAAAATAGTGAGGATTATTAATTGAGCCAATAATTGTGATGAGGCAAAATATATTTCTGGATCAATAATGTAGTAACACAGATTTATAACAACCAGCGCCACGATAGAAAGCCAAATTATTTGATCAAGAATTGTCAGTTTTTTATCTTCACTAGAATCTATTTTAAAATCCTTTAAAAAGTTTATAACCAAAAGCCCGCCGATCGTTGCGGCACTGACACCAACGGCTATGCCAACCAGGTGAAATAAATTTAAAACCCCAATTGTTTCCGCCAAGTACAAAGTAACTATTCCAGAATATTCTGAAAATATTGTATAAGTGAAAATAAAAATTAAAGTTGTTGTAATTGCTGAAGAAAGGCACCACGCACACCATTCTCTTAAATACATCCCCTGAATCAGTGTTAAATATAAAGAGAATGCAAGACCAATCGCAGTTGCGATGAATAACCACAAAATTAATTGTGGAACAGGATTAAAAATTGATAAATACAAAAATCCCAAAAATAAAAATGAATAATAAATAAAACCAATTTTTTCTATACTTATTCCAAAGAATTTTGAAAATTTACTAGTTAGAACACTATTACAGTCGCCACCAATATAGCAAACAATCTTTTCTGAGCTTTTTTTCTTTGAAAAAATCCTCCAGGAAATGAAAATTCCGGTAAGCGCCAATAATGAATTTAATATAAAAAATATCATTTGATTTAATTTTAGCACTTTTCTTGTATCCGAGAAGTATTTTGTACCCGCTTTACTTTTTTTGTTAAAAGTTTAATGTAAATAATCAGAAGAATAACCCGGTTGTTTTAAACAAAAGGAGCACCTGATGAGTCATGAAGATCGCCTTTGGTTTGTGGAATGTCTGAGTCGGTTTACTTATACATTTCTCGTTACCAATATCGAGGCGTGCGAGAACGAAAACAGCGTTCATCGCGGCGTTGATGTTGAGATCAATGGAAAAAAGTGCAGAAAAAATCTGACACAGATTACGAAGGAGGGAGTTCATATGCTGCAGCAGCATAGGAAGAAATTTGATCTTCGTTTCAATATTTACATGGCCGAAAGCAAAGGGGCCAAAATTACCAAGTGGGCAATGTAAAAATTCCCACTCTGACCTCGGATTGTTATGATCCGAGGTTTTTGTTATTAAAATC
>CAYWTD010000033.1:0-7558 GCA_964461185.1 uncultured Candidatus Saccharibacteria bacterium
ATAATTTTTTTTTGATACAATTACATGATGTCTAGCAATAAAAATATAGAAGAAAAAGTTTCTACTAAAAAGAATGACGAAAAATTAAAAGAAAGCCGCAATTTGTCTTTTGGTAAAAGAAAAATTGATTCAGCTTTTGGAATGAGTATTTCTGACAGCTCTATAGAATTATTAGAATTTCGTCCTTTTTTAACACATAAACCAAGCTCTTATTCTAGAGTTTCTTTGGAAAATGGAATTGTGAAAATGGGTAAAATTGTTGATAAAAATATTCTCGCAGACAAAATAAAAACTTTATTGCTAAATGCTAAACCAAATAAGGTTTCCAGTAACAGGGTTGTTTTGTCTTTGCCAGAAGAACAAACTTATACATGGAGTATTTCTATGGATAAATCTATTTCAAGTTCCGAATTAAAATCTAGGATTTTTGAAGAAGCCAAAAAAATTATTCCACTAGATTTCAGAAAAATTTATTGGGATTTTGTTGTTTCTCCTTTAAAACAAAAAGAATTGCAATATGTGACTTTTGTTGGAATACATCAGGACGTGTTAAATGATTACGTGGAAGTTTGCAACGAAGTTGGTCTTGAAATAGTAGATTTTTCTTTGGAATGTATGAATTTAGCCAGAGTATTTTTGCCAGCAAGTGATAAGGATGATTATGTTTTGTTAGATATTGGCGGGCAGTCGAGCACAATCAGTATTATTGGCGGAAACAAATTACTAAAATTATCTTTCTCTATTCAAATTGCTGGAGACGCTCTCACGAAATCTATTTCAGAATCAATGAATGTTAATAATTTGGAAGCGGAACAATTAAAAATAAAATTTGGCATTGGTGATGGTCCAAGTGTTTCTTATAAAAACGCAGTTGAATCAGTTTTGAATGAGTTATTAAAACAGGTTAATGGTGCGATTTCTTATTACGAAAAAAATAGCGCTGAAACAGTTGATGCTATTTATTTGACTGGTGGTAGTGCACTTTTAATTGGAATTGATGACTTTATTTCAAAGGGAACAGGTAAAATTGTTCAACCTCTCGCATCGCTACCTTTTATTGTTAAAAGTCCAATCTTTAGTAAAGAAATTAATTTGAAATTATTTGCTGATGCGGTTGGATTAGCGCTACTTGGTATTTCTCAAGAGTACAAAACTTTGTCATTCAGAAAACAGATTTCAATCAGCACATCAAAACCTGGCTGTATTAGAAAAATTAGAAGTGGTTATTTCAGTGTGGCAAAAATGATTTTTTCTCCGGCGCACATAACATATGGTCTTTTGATAATTCTTGTCGTCAACCTCGTGACAATTTTTACTTTCATGTATTTGAATTTAAATTAGAGTTTTGAAGTTCTAAATTTTAGAACAAATAAAAACTTGAGTTTTCTTCAAAAAAGAGACATTATAGAAACCGTTGTAATTATTTAATATATTATGTCACTATCAATCGGCATCGTTGGTTTACCGAATGTTGGAAAATCAACTTTATTTAATGCTTTGACTAGAAAATGTGTTCCGTCAGAGAATTATCCTTTTTGTACAATTGATCCTTCAGTTGGAGTTGTTCCTGTTCCAGACGACAGGCTCCAAAAACTTTCAGAGATGTCAAAATCTGAAAAAACTATTCCCGCTATTGTAGAATTTACTGATATTGCTGGTTTGGTAAAAGGTGCGGCCAGTGGCGAAGGACTTGGAAACAAATTCTTGTCACACATTCGGGAAACCGATGCAATCGCAGAAGTTATAAGAATTTTTGAAGATGACAAAATCACTCACGTTCATGGTGAAATTAACCCGCTTTCTGATATAGGCGTCATCAATTTAGAGCTTATTTTGGCTGATAGAGAGACTGTTTCAAAAAGGCTGGCGAATGTATCAAGAGACGCTAAAAGCGGCAAAAAAGAGGCAATTATAGAGAAGGGCACGCTAGAAAAACTGGATAAATCACTGGGTGAAGGCAAATTGGCTAGCAGTGTTGTCTTGAATGAGGAAGAAGAGGAAATTGTTAAGGGTTTGCATTTAATTACCAAAAAACCCATTTTGTATGTTTTAAATAAAAAAACTGGTGGAAAAAATCTTGATGAAAATAATGATCCACGATTTAAAGAGCTTTTGAATTTTTTTAAGGAAACAAATTCAAAATATTGTATTGTTGATGCTGGTTTTGAATCTGAAATAAAAGATCTAGAGTTGAACGAGAAAGATGAATTTAGAAAAGAGAGCGGGGTTAATACAACGGTTGATAATTTAATTGTTGAAGGATATAAAATTCTGGATCTAATAACTTTTTTTACAACTGGAAATGATGAAACACGCGCCTGGACAACAAAAAGAAATTTGACAGCACCACAAGCTGGTCGCGCTCTTCATTCAGATTTTCATGACAAGTTTATTCGCGCAGAAATTATCAAGTCTGATGAACTCCTGGAATTTGGTGGATACGCAGCAGCACGGGAAAAGGGTAAAGTTAGAACTGAAGGAAAAAACTATATCGTGAAAGATGGCGACGTTATCGAATTCAAAATTTAGAAATTTGCTATAATTTAAAGCTGACTATTATGAAAGAATACAATCATAAAGAAATAGAAAAAAAGTGGCAAGAATATTGGTCAAAAAATCAAACCTATAAAACCGAGGATATAAATGAAAAACCAAAATATTACATTTTGGATATGTTTCCATATCCGTCAGGAGTTGGACTTCACGTTGGTCATCCAAAAGGATACATAGCAAGTGATATTTTATCTCGATATCACAGAATGAATGGTTTTAATGTTCTTCATCCAATGGGTTGGGATGCTTTTGGTTTACCTGCAGAAAATTTTGCAATCAAAACAAAATCTCATCCAAAAAAATCTACTGACGATAATGTAGAAATATTTAAAAACCAAATCAGTATCATTGGACTTGATTACGATTGGAATCGTGAAATCAATACTACCGATCCTAAATATTACAAATGGACTCAATGGATTTTCTTGAAACTTTATGAAAAAGGTCTAGCTTATGAATCATTCGAACCTATTAACTGGTGTCCGTCGTGCAAAACTGGTTTAGCCAATGAGGATTTAGAGGGTGATAAGTGCGAGCGTTGTGGTTCGCTAATCGAAAAAAAACCTATGCGCCAGTGGGTTTTGAAAATTCGTGAATATGCAGACAGATTACTAAATGACATTGATGGATTAGATTGGCCAGAATCAATTAAAGAATCCCAGCGTAATTGGATTGGGCGCAGTGAAGGTTCAGAAATTACGTTCAAGATAAAAGATCACAATGAAGAAATAAATGTTTTTACAACCAGAGCCGATACATTATTTGGCGCTTCTTATGTTGTCCTGTCTCCAGAACATAAATTAGTTTCTATTCTTTCAGAAAAAGCAGAAAATTCCGCAGAAATTCTAAGTTATGTTAAAGCGGCTGCAACAAAATCTGATGCAGATCGATCTGCCGAAGAAAAAGAGAAAACTGGTGTAAAAATTGTTGGGGTTTTTGCAATTAATCCCGCCAACAATCAGGAAATTCCAATTTATGTTGCTGACTATGTTTTAGCTCAATATGGAACTGGTGCAGTGATGGCTGTCCCTGCTCATGATAAAAGAGATTTTGATTTTGCTAAAAAATATGATTTACCAATTGTAAATGTTGTTTCACCAATAGATCCTGAACAATCAGAAGAATGTTTTATTGATGACGGAGTCTTATCTAATTCCGGTGAATTTGATGGAGTAAAATCTGATGAAGCTAGAAATAAAATTACTGATTATGTAAAAGGAAAGAAAACCGTAAATTATAAAATTCGTGATTGGGTTTTTTCTCGTCAAAGATATTGGGGCGAACCGATTCCAATGATCCATTGTGAAAAATGTGGAATTGTTCCTGTTTCTGAAAAAGATTTACCTGTTCTTTTACCAGAAGTTTCTTCTTATGAACCTACAGGAACCGGTGAATCTCCGCTTGCCGGAATTGATTCTTGGGTAAATACAACTTGTCCAAAATGTGGTGGTGCGGCTAAAAGAGAGACGAATACTATGCCACAGTGGGCCGGATCTTCTTGGTATTATTTACGTTATATCGATCCAAAAAATGACGAGGCTCTAGTTGATAAAGATAAAGAAAAGTATTGGTCACCAGTTGATATGTATATCGGTGGAGCAGAACATGCAACAAGACACCTTATTTACGCTAGATTTTGGCATAAATTTTTGAAAGACATTGGCGTGGTTTCTAATGAAGAACCATTTAAAAAATTACAGCATGTTGGTTTGATTAACGGCGAAGACGGTCGAAAAATGAGTAAACGTTGGGGTAATGTTGTAAATCCAAATGATATTGTTGAAGTTTATGGAGCAGATACACTCCGAATGTTTGAAATGTTTCTTGGTCCATTTGATAAATCTGCCAGCTGGAATACAAATAGTATTATTGGGCCCAGAAGATTTTTAGAGCGTGTTTGGAAATTACAAGAAAAGATTTCTGACAAAACTAATTCTGAATTAGAAAATTCATATCACTCAACTATCAAGAAAGTTACACATGATATAAAGACAATGAACTTTAATACCGCAATTTCTGAAATGATGATTTTTACAAATAAGATTGATGAAGTTGGTGGTTTAACGACCGAGATTTATCTTGGTTTATTGAAATTATTAGCGCCTTTCGCACCTCATATGACTGATGAATTATGGGAGAAATTAGGAAATAAAGGCTCAATTCATATCTCTGAATGGCCAAAATATGATGAAAACAAGATTATCGCTGAGTTAAAAAAGATCGCTATTCAGATTAATGGTAAAGTCAGGGGAGAAATAAAAATTGAGCAAAATTGTGACGAGGATGAAGCGAAAAAACTTGTCTTAACAATGCCAGAAATCGTCAAATGGATAGGTGATAAAGAGATCAAAAAGTTCATTTATTTGAAGGGTAAAATCATAAATATTGTTGTAAACCTATAACCCTTGACAACTTTATTAGCCAGTGCTATCCTAACTTCAAGTTTTGAGGAAAAGAACACAGATGTTCGTTCGTTTTATTAAAATGTAGATAAAATTATGATTAAACTTAGTTTTCAACCAAAAGATGTAACAAAAAGATTGTTAAACAATCTAACTGAACGTTCTCGCGATGTTCTTATAAAAAGATACGGTCTTGGAAAGTCTACTGACAGAATGACACTAGAAGCTATTGGTGGTGAATATAATATTACCAGAGAAAGAGTGCGACAAATTGAAGAACATTCTCTTGCAGCTATCAGAAAATCTGACTCATATAAAGAGTCTGAGAAAAATTTTATTGAATTAAGAGGCGTTGTTGATGATTTAGGAGGAATTATTTCTGAGTCAGAGTTACTTGATTGCGTTTCAAATAATGTTGCAACCAGAAATCACGTTCATTTTATTCTTGTTGTTGGTGATCAATTCTTGAAGTTCAAAGAGAACGATAGTTTTAATCATCGATGGGCTGTTGATAAGGAATTGGCTACAACTGTAGAAAACTCAATTGGTAAATTGTGTGATGGAATGACTTGTTACGACATTGTTCCGGAATCTGAATTAATAAAAACTTTTCTTGACCATTTGAAGGATATTTCAGATAAATACAAAAATGATGAAATTGTTAGGAGATGGCTTTCAATGTCAAAGAAAATTGCAAAAAACCCACTAGGTGAATGGGGTAAAGCCGAATCATCAAACATTAACGTAAAAGGTGTTCGTGATTATGCTTATCTTGTTATTAGAAAACACGGCTCACCAATGCATTTCAAGGAATTAGCAGAGCAAATTGCAAAGACCTTTAATAGAAAGGCTCATGTTGCAACAACTCATAATGAACTTATAAAAGATGCCCGTTTTGTTTTGGTTGGAAGAGGTCTTTATGCTCTAAAAGATTGGGGTTATTCTTCAGGGGTTGTAAAGGATGTGATAAAAGAAATTTTGTCTAAAAATGGACCTTTATCAAAAGAAGAAGTTATCAAGAGAGTTTTAAAGGAAAGATACGTCAAAGAAAACACTATTGCTGTTAATCTTCAAAATCAAAAATACTTCAAGAAAAATAAGACTGGTAAATACTACTTGGCATAGAATATAATTTTCAAAAAACCACTTATTACACAGGTGGTTTTTTGATTTTTAAAATTGATGATAGAATTATACAAATGAAAAGTGACGAGCTGATCGGTCAGATTCTAGATGTAGTTATATTTTTATTACCAGCGGTAATTCCAATTTTTTTGGGAATGTTATTGATTAACTATTGGATTGTATACGCCCGAAATCGTTTTTTGAGCGAACAAAAATACGTTTTATTAAGAGTTATTCCGCCTCGCGAAATTTTCAAAAGTCCTGCGGCGATGGAGTTGTTTATAAATGGACTTTACCAGACATTTGGTGAGGCAAATCCAGTTCAAAAATATTGGCAAGGTAGTGTTCGACCATGGTTTTCTTTGGAATTAGTCTCTAATGGCGGTGACGTTGGATTCTATATTTGGGCTAGAAAAAGTACGGTTGGATATTTACAATCTCAAATTTATGCTCAATATCCCGGAATAGAAGTTATCGAGGTAGAAGATTATGTTGATAATGTAGACATGAATTCTGGAAAATATTCTTTGTGGGGATGCGAATTTACATTAACTGATGCTGATCCAATTCCTATCATGACTTATGTTGACTATGGTCTAGAAAAAACATTGGTTGAAGAAGAACAAAAAATTGATCCAATAACCCCAACATTGGAATTTCTTGGTTCACTACGTAAAGGAGAATTTGTTTGGCTACAAATAATGGTTCGTGCGCATAAAAAAGAAGATAAAGATCCAAAAAAATGGTTTGGGCTAACTGACCTCTGGAAAGATGACGCAAAAAAACTTATCCAAGAAATTCGCGAAAAATCTTTGGTGGAACTTGATACTGGTGGTGGAAAGCAAAAAGTTCCTTTAGCAACAAAAGGACAGATTGATAAAATTGCCGCAATCGAACGCAGTGTTTCAAAATTACCTTTTGATACAGGAATCAGAGGGCTTTATATCGCAGAAAAAGAACTATTTGATGGATCAAATATTGGCGGATTACTTGGCAGTTTTAGACAATACAGCTCTTCATCATTGAATGGCTTCAAGCCAAAATTAACTACTTCTCTTGAATGGTGGCAGGATCCATTTGGTAGAAAAGTAAAAATAATAAAAAACGAACTATTTGAGGCTTATAAAGAAAGGGGATATTTCTTTAGGCCATTTTGGGGTAAAAATCGTAAACCATTTATTTTAAACTCCGAGGAATTGGCAACGATTTTTCATTTCCCCGGCGGAGTTGCCCAAACGCCTTCATTACAACGTGTTCAATCAAAAAAGAGCGAGGCCCCATCTGACCTACCAATATAATTTAATGAATTTTCTAGAAAAAATTAGTTTAAAACGAAAGCAAATAATCGTCATTACGGTTATCCTTGTAATAATGTTTTATATAATTTTAAATACTACCGCTCCAAGAGATTTTGAATCTGGAATTACCATAAATATCGCAAAAGGAGAATCTGTCCGTGGAGCAGCCATCAAATTAAG
>CAYWTD010000034.1:0-7150 GCA_964461185.1 uncultured Candidatus Saccharibacteria bacterium
AGAAAATTTTGGTATAAACACTTCACCCGAAGCAAAGGAGAAGATAATTAGACTATTTACGTATTTGGAAAAAGCTCTCGCTCTTGATGATACTATTGTTCGTGATCTCAGGTCATCGATAATTGCGCCATCCCCGTGGTGGTTAGCTGATTACCCTCGTGATCTTGAAAATCTTTTTATACGCGGATTTGATACTGAAAAGGAGGGAGAAAATAATGATCAATCTGGTGCATGGCTAAAGGTCCAGAAAAAAAATATTGAATCAGCACCAACGTTACCAGACAAACTTGTTGAATGGGTAATTGATGTAAACCCTTTAGATAAGCCACAAGCTTTAGAAAAGATAGATAGGAAGGTGCGTTTTGGTGACGAAAAGGAGCGTGTGACTGAATTTAAAAAATTTCGCAAAGATTTCCAACAAGGAGATGAATTATCAGAAATTCTAACTGGTTGGGTTGTTCTAGTCCCGAACAAGTTACCAGAAGCGATAGATGTTAAATATGTTCCTGATAATTGGATAGATCATCCGGAGCTTGAAAAATTATTGACAGGATATGTCGAGAATGAATGGAAGCGATGGGCTGATAAAGTTAAAAAGGTATACAAGGCCAATTTATTATACGACCAACTTTACGCACTTCGCTTATTACTTAAAAATGAGGGTGATACTCATGAATTACTTCTTGGGCAGGGACTTTTAACATGGAAACACCCTTCGGTTGGTGCTATTTATGCTCCGATATTCTACACACCACTAACCTTAGACTTTGATGCCGCAAAACGCACTATCGAGATCAATCCTGATCCAATGTTCAGAAATTTTGTTGAAATAACTCCCGTATCTGAAATGGATAACCCAGCTGAAATAGATTTAGATAAATGGATGGGTGCTGTTAATTCAAACCCCTTTGATTTTTGGCACCTCGAAACATTAAAGTTGCAAGCAAACACTTTTCTAAATTATTTATCCCCAAATGCTGAGGATCATTTCACTGAGGAGATTACATCCACCCCCACAATCACTGAAAATCCAAGCATCTGGAATGCACCGCTAATTTTTGTACGAAAAAGGACCAATAGTTTGTGGTCTAAATACGCTGAAACTATAAAGCGAGACATAGAACAGAACGGCTCAAAATCAACTGAGTTTATAAATGACCTTATTGGTGAGTATGTTGATGAAAAAGAGGTTGACGGTACAGGAGAGAGCGAGAAAGAAACTAACCAATCAATAAAAGAATCTGAGTTATTTTTCCCGCTGCCCTGGAATGACGAACAAAAAAGAATTGCGGAAAGAATAGAAGAAAACTATGGAGTTGTTGTCAAAGGACCTCCTGGAACAGGAAAAAGTCACACTATAGCAAATCTAATTGCGCGCTTTTTAGCACAAGGAAAAAGTGTTCTTGTTACATCACAAACAAGTAAGGCACTAGAGGTATTACGTGGAAAGTTGCCAGAGAATATTCGTAGTCTCGCAGTGTCGCAATTACATCAGACTGCAAAACGTGATGATGTTCTCCAACAATCTATAACAGAGATTAGCTCCAATCTTGGTGAGCGTCATACAAAATTTAGTGAATCGAAAGCAGAGTTTGTTAAAAAAGAATTATCAAGTGTACGAGAGGAAAAGGCATCAGTGGCAAACTTAATCCGTCAACATATTCTTACTGATTCCACCCAAACCCTAAAAGTAAACGGTGTGGATGTTACGCCTATCGAAGCGGCTAAATTTATTAGTGAACATAATGATAATCCGGATCTATCTTGGTTTACTGACGAGATTAATTTTGATAATGAAATAAACTTCACGTCGGAAGATTTAAATGAGACATATCAGCTTCTAACCGATTTAAATAAAGAAGATAGAAACTTGTATAAATTCAGTTTACCAGAGTTGTCTTCTCTGCCGAATGAGGATGTTGTTCATGGTGCATTCTCTTCATATAGAGAGTTGAGTGCTAAAGCAAAAGTTTCGAATAAAGTTTTTGGCAATTCTAACAACGATTTTGACCGAGAAGCACTTTCAAAATTGTGGGAAATGTTAAACAATGCCCGTAAGATTTTAGTTAGTATTAATGAAAACTATGAGCGTGAAATTTTTGAGGCGTGTATTACAAGTCAAAGCGAACGCGAAAAATGGAGCACTATTTTGTCTAAAATTTCAGAGAGGATACAAATCATTGGAGAAAGTAAAAACAAAATTGTTGGACACGACATCTCTGGATCAACAGCATTGAGTCTAAATGATTTGACAAACGCAGTAGAGATTCTTAAATCTAAAGTATCTGACAATGCAAAGCTTGGTAAATTTGCAAAAATACTTCTTTCTTCAAATGCAAAAAAGGTGCTTGATGACTATTGTATTGATGGCCGTTGCCCCGATAATTCAGAGCGTATTGGATTACTTGATAAAATGATTTCCGCACAAGTGGCAGAAAAGGAGATAAAAATTCTTCTTGAACAGGGATTTTCAAATTTAAAAAATCCCCCAGATTTACCGAGCGATAAATTAGACATAATTGGATTGGAAGTACTGGTTGCAAGTACGGCTCGGATTGTTAGTTATTATGATAATTTTCTTGAAATTGACGAATCATTAAAAAAAGTAAAACAATTATTTGAATTATCGTTTACTCGGCTTGAGGATATTGAAACTGCACGGGAATTAATAGCATCTAGTGTCGCCCAATTTGAACTGGTCAAACTAGAGACAGCTTTTAATGAATGGAAAGAGCTTGTTGATGATTCTGTTGGTGACAGACATGGCGTACGTGAGAGCTTTATACAAGCTATAGAAAAAAGAAACAGTACAGCTTGGAAAAAATCAGTGGAAGAACTCTCTCTGTTTACTGAAAATAAGGAGTATGCAATTAGACTCAATGAAATTTCCGAGCGAATAAATAAACACGCTCCAAACTTGTACCGAGATATTGTTGGCTTAGCTGACCAAAAACAGCATTTTAGTTGTCCTGATAATTTGGAATTGGTATGGAAAATTGCCCGTCTAGAATCTTGGTTAAATCACATTCACAATCATATTAGTATTGATGAACTTCAGACTAAGCATGAACGACTTACAAAGCGAGAATTCCAATTGAATTCCGACCTTGTAACGATTTTGGCATGGCAAAGGCAGATAGATAAGGTAACAAAACGACAGCGAGATGCGCTAATGGCGTGGTCGGATTCAATGAAAAAATTTGGAAAGGGAACCGGAAAATGGGCGCATAAACATTTGTCAGCGGCTCAAGAATCCTTGAAGGAAGCAAAAAATGCTGTGCCTGTTTGGATTATGCCATTACATCGTGCTGCACAAATGTTTTCTGATCCAAAAGCGGGGATGTTTGATGTTGTTATTTTTGATGAGGCGAGCCAATGTGATATTCGCGGTCTTACTATTGGATACCTTGGGAAGAAATTACTTGTTGTTGGTGATCCAGATCAGATAAGCCCTGCTGGCATTTTCCAAGATCAAGAGAGAGTATATGAGCTTATTTCGAGATTTTTGCATGACATTCCCCACAAAGATAATTTTTCTATTACTTCAAGTCTGTTCGGATTGGCTCAAATTCGGATACCAAACATGATTCAACTCAACGAACATTTTAGATGCGTACCGGAAATTATTGCATTTAGTAATCACTATATCTATGAAGGAAAGTTGAAACCATTGAGACATCCACACCCAAAAGGATTACTCAAACCAGCACTTGTTCCAATGCTGGTTGAAGGTGGCTACCAAAATACAAACAATAAGGTCAATGAACCAGAGGCGAAAGCAATTGTTGAAAAAATAGCGGAGTGTTTGGAAGATCCAAACTATCAACATAGACCCGACGGACAACTTTGTACTTTTGGCGTAATTTCTTTACTCGCGGAAGATCAGGCAAAATACATAAAAGAGCTTTTGCTTAGACATCCCAAAATTGGCGAAAAGGTTATTGAGGAAAGAAATATTGTTTGTGGTGATGCATACGCATTTCAGGGAGATGAAAGGGATGTAATGTTTCTATCCATGGTTAAAGCTCTTGATCCAAACAATCCGAATGATACAGTAAAAGCCTTGGCTGATAAGGGTACAGCACAAAGGTTTAATGTTGCTGCTACGCGTGGTCGCGATCAAGTATTCTTATATCACTCAATACCTGTACAAGAATTTAGAAATCAAAACGATTGGAGATATAGGATACTTAATTGGTATTGTGATCCAAAAACGGAAGAATTAGAAGCTGGACGCATTGCTTTGAAAAAAGAATTTGATTCCGGTAGGGCCTCACAATTTTCATTTGATGTCGGTAATATTTTGATTGACCGAGGATATCAGGTTTTGCCTGAATATCCAGTTATCGGTTATAGAATTGATCTAGTTGTGCAGGGAGAAAATTCGCGTTTAGCAGTAGAATGTGACGGAGATCAATATCACACCCTTGAAAACTGGGAAGAAGATCAGGTACGAGAAAGACAACTACGTCGAGCGGGTTGGGAATTTTGGAGAGTGTCAGGAAGTTCATTTTACAGACACAAAGAAAAAGCTCTTGATAGTCTTTGGAAAAAACTTGAGGATCTTGGAATATATCCTATTGTTGGGAAATAGTTTTATTTTTTAGTAAAATCCTGCTCTTAAAACAGGTGAGTAATTCTCGTTTTTCTTCAATTGTGCCATTTTTCAAAATAAACTTGGCGTAGTCTCTAATATCTACATCCTTAATTTGTATTTTTTGCGTGATTTCTAGAATAGATTGATTAAATTTTTTGATTCTTTCAATCTCATATTTAATTTTTTCTTTCATTCCGATTTCATCAATATTTACCTGATCAATAAGTTTTTCAAACTGTTTTATCAATTCAATCTCATTTATATACCCACACTTACAATTTTTATCTTTCGATCTTGTACAACCATAATATACATGTCGATTCACCGATCCATCTTTAAGTTTCTTAAATTTTTCATCAGCACATATTCCTGAGCCGCATAATCCGCATGTCATCATTTTTGTAAATGCAAATTCTTTTGGTTCTTGAGTTCTTAATACTTGGCTTTTAACTTGCCCCTGAACAATATCAAATAATTCTTTGGTAATAATTGGTGTGTGCTTACCAGTATAGAAATTTCCACTTTTTCTAGGGTATTCAAAGACTCCGTAATAAAATGGGTTTTGTAACACAAGGTAAATGTTGCTGAGTGTTAGACCTTTGTTTCCACTTCGTGTTTTAAAGTTGAGATCAAATTTAAGCCAGTGGAAAATCTTTCTGCCAGACCATTTTTCATAAGCCACTTTTTCAAACATTTGTTTAACTATCGGTGCTCGTTCTGGATCTAATATGACTTCACATTTTTTGTCCATTCTTTTTTCGTTTAAGTATCCGACAATAGCGGGGCCAGGTCGTAGTCCCATTTCAC
This sequence comes from uncultured Candidatus Saccharibacteria bacterium, assembly GCA_964461185.1. GTDB lineage: Bacteria > Patescibacteriota > Minisyncoccia > Phycocordibacterales > JAACPR01 > JAKLEX01. Next base: position 5,405 of record CAYWTD010000034.1, read on the forward strand.
ATCTCGTCCGCAACCCTCTTTTTACATTTATGCTTTTATTATCATTCTCAAGTTTTGCTTGAGAGCATAAAATCATCAAAAGAAATTTTTCATTTGGAGAATTTTTGAAGTGCTGACCATAAGTTCTAATTTCAAGAAGTTTTGTTTCGTCCATAAGATCAACAACGGATCCGAGATCTCCTGCATTACGAGAAAGGCGATCAGGTGCCCATGTTAAAATCCCACTGTAGCGACCTCTTCTAATATCTTCTAGGACTTCTTTAAATACTGGCCTCTGACCAGATTCTTTTGCTGAATGTGATTCTCGTCTGATATCAACAACTGTAAGATTGTCACGATCTGCAATCGTTAGCATTTCCTTTACCTGAGACTCGATGGACAATGCTTGTTTTTCGTCTGATTCGGTTGATTTTCGAGCGTATAGGACGTACCTAACCCTTATTTGAGGTATCTCTGTTCTGACACCCAAATTGCTTATATATTGTGTTTCCATGTATATATTAATGACGCAATTTGAGCGTTCTGCTAAGCGGTCGCTGTTGGCAACATGTTGGCAACAACGCTTAACATATCTGATCTTTAGCTATAGTATATTAGATGAGGATTAAATATTGTTAAATAGACTAACCTCGACAAATCGTTTGTCGGATATGGTCAAAAACATTATGCATGGTGAGTCCATTGTCGGGGTATGTATAATATTATCAAGCGTAATTAATTAAAACTTAAAACATGACTTTAATAAAATGTCCTGAGTGTTCAAAAGAGTTTTCTGATAAAGCAGATAAATGTCCTAATTGTGCCTTTCCAACAGTTAACATTAATAAGAATGAAACAAAATCAATTTTAAGATCTAAAGTCGGCGGTGTCTCGATTGGGGTTTTCTTGGTGGTATTTGGTTGGTTCATGGTGTTTTATAATAACGACCAAATTTTTTATTATATAATGATCTTGGGGGTTATAGTTTCCGTATTTTCTTACATAAAACAAAGACAAAGCATTCCTTACAGTGAAATTGATTTGGATAATAAACATTATGAATATAATAAATTCCGTTTTCTTAAAAAACCGATATTTTGGCTATTTTCTATTCCACTTTTAATAGCACTAATTGGATTTTGGTATATAGCCGTTTTGTTTATACCAATAATATGGATTTATTATGTTAAAAAAACAAAATTATTCAGTTTATCTAAAAGGCAAATAATGATCTCTACGATTGTTATTATTTTGTTAACAATGTGCACATCAGGTTACTTTATTTACCAGAATAGATCACCCGCAATTTATTTAGATAATTTTGAAAATAATCTTTCTATTCAATCAGATAAATATATTATTACTGGTAGGGTTGAACCAAAAGTATCAAAACTTGAGATAAATTATATCAAGTTAGATGTTGACGAGAACGGAGTATTTTCTCACGAGGTAAGTCTTCCTAGAGAGAAAAATGACATTAAATTTTTAGCTTCTAATAATGGCAATAAAACAGAGTTGGTTATTAGTGTCAGTCGAATTTTCACCGAAGAAGAAATTATAGAAAGAGACAGAATTGCTAAAGAATTAGAAATAAAAAAACAAGCAGAGATACAAGCAAAAAAAGAAAAGGAAAGATTGGAGCTGGAGGCGTATTACAGAACTCCAGCCGGTAAAATATGTAAGGCACATCCAGAGTGGTCAAAAAGTGATTGTGAAAGTTTGGCTAATAGAAAAATCTGGATTGGTATGGAATATGATATGGTCGTC
>CAYWTD010000035.1:0-7105 GCA_964461185.1 uncultured Candidatus Saccharibacteria bacterium
CTAGGACGGAGCCTTCTCAAGGCTCAAAGCGCGGTTCGATTCCGCGTAGGGTCACACGACAAATCTTACCTCTCCAACCACTCTTTTTCCTGTCGAACCAATAAATCAGCCGACGCTTCTTTATCAAGTAAAATAGCTTTTGTAATTTTTTCCATTCTCATTGATTGAGAACCCTTTATTAAAATAATATTATTTGGTTTCAAAAATTTTCGAACAGTGGAAATTGCTTCCTCTGAATTACCGAAATGATAATTCTTTGACTTTGCCATTCCATCCTCTATCGCCTGTTCATTTATCAATTCCGACGCACGTCCAATCGTAATCAAAACATTTATTTTTTTCTGCTTTATTAGAGAGCCAATTTTTCTATGTTCACTTGCTGAAAATCTGCCAATTTCGGCCATATCACCAAGCACCGCAATTCTGGATTCTATCGTTTCTATTTCCGACAAATTTCTAATCGCACTTGCCGCTGCAATTGGTGAAGAATTATAACTGTCATCAATAATCGTCGTATCATTTTCTCCTTGAACCAAATTCATACGACCTTTTGGAGCACGAAAATCTATTAGCCCTTCCGACAAAGAAACCAACGATGCTCCGATCGCCACCCCAACCGATAATGCACCCAGAACCGGATAAACAAATTGATCGCCTATCACATTTCTAACAGAAATTGGCAAAACGCTTCCAGAATAATTAATTTTAAAAGTAACGCCTTTTGGTTTTTTTATTCCATCAATTTCTTCATAAACGACAGAATAATTAGAAGCTGTCATATCAGCCCCTTCTTCTTTTCCAAAAGTATAAACTTTGTGATCAGTCTTTCCTTTTAATTTAAGGGCTTTTTCGTCATCTGCGTTCAAAATAATTATTCCATCTTTCTTCAAATAATTAATAACATCGGCTTCTTCTCTTGTCACATCATCTGGACCATCAAAAAATTCAACGTGAACAGGAATTTGGCCAAAAGCCGTTAGCACCGCAATATCAGGTTTTAGCCATGACGCCGTTTTTTTCATATCACCCGGATGATCAATTCCAACTTCAATCACCAACCATTCTGGATATTTTGGATAATAAATTATTTCAAGAAAACCAACAAAAATATTTGAAAGCCAGTGCATCGGATTATTCCATCCACTTTCCAAACCAAGAATTGTTAACGGCACTCCAATTTCACTATTCAAACTTTTGTGATTTTTGCGAACATGAAATTTTTTTGACAGCGCCGAGTAAATTGCATCTTTGGTCGTTGTTTTTCCGACAGTTCCACTAACAGCGATGATTTTTGGTCTGTAACGCAAAAGAACTAATTTTGCCTCAATAGTTAGTATAAAAAATATTATTTTTTTAATTAATTCTTTCATTTTGGTTTTGTCTGTCTGCAGGTATCTCGTAATAATTTATCAGAAATTTCACAATATTCATAAATGGTTCTGTTAATGTGTCTGCCGCGTATTGTCCACCAGACGGTTCTGCTTGATATAAAAAGATAATAAATTGTGGATCATACGCTGGAAAATATCCAAAGAATGAGTGCAAGAATCTGTCATCATAATATCCAGCCGAGGTAGTTTTTGGAATCTGAGCCGTTCCGGTTTTTGCCGCAATACTGTAATTATTTAGAGAGAATTTTCCACTACGTAAAGCCTCGTCCACAGTCTTTATCAACATTCTTGTTACCGCCTCGGATGTCTCTGGCTTGAACACCTGTACTGGCCCCGAGTGCTCGACTTCCTTTGAAAAGCCCAGGTCGTATTCAATCTTATCGACAACGTGTGGAGTCACCAATTTACCACCATTCCCAAGTGCCGCAAGTGCCCTAGTGATGCTTATAGGGCTCATGGCGATACCTTGGCCATATGATGCCGTTACATACTCGATATCTATTTTACTGCTCAAATTTGGGTCCAAAATAGAGCTGGCCTCATTTGGCAAATCAATACCAGTTTTCTGTCCAAACAACTTTCTCATATAATCGGCAAATTGGTTATTCCCCATTTTTTGAACTATAAATCCAACACCAGTGTTTAATGATTTATTTAAAACTTGTTGCATATCAACAATGCCATTTGCCTTTTTATCATGATTCCAAATTGTTTTTTTATTGAGTGAAATAAAACCTTTATCATCATAAGTTGAAGTGGGCGTTATGACGCCGGCGTCAATACCAGCCGCAATTGTTAGTGGTTTCATGATCGACCCCATCTCATATACATTCTCCACTAAATTATTTTTGTAAACCGAAACATCTTTAACTAAATTAAAAGTATTTAAATCAAAATTTGGGCTTATAGACATTGCTCTGATATCGCCATTACGCGGATCCATTACAATTATTCCGGCTTTTTTTGGTGACCAGGTTTTTTGTATATCGGCCAATTCTTTATCAACAAACATTTGAACTTCTGGTTCTATTGTTGTCACGACTGAACCATCTGGTTCATCCTTATCAATTATTGTTTTTGTAGTTTTGGAAAAAATTTCAACAAAGAAATTTGTGAAGGCGTTTTTATTATCCCGTTCCAGAACATCCTCATACTGTCTCTCTATTCCATACTGACCCTTTACTTCATTATTTTTATCAAACGCTGTAAATCCAATTGTCTGGGCAGCCAACTCGTTTCCCGGGTAATATCGCCAATTTTCTGGAGAAACAGAAACACCGCGAATATTTAATTTTCTTATTGTTTCACCAGTTTCATAAGGGACTCTTTTTGCTATTTCTTCGTATGGATCATCAACTTTGTCAGCTCTAGCAATATATTTTTCTGGATTAATATCCAAATACAAGGCCAAATTATTAAAAACATCTTCTGGATAAGTAATTAATTTTGGGCTGATCGCTACGGTGAAACCTGATCGTAATGTTGCGGCGTTTATTCTTTTTCCATCTTTTGTATTAAAAAAAATTGACCCCCGATCAAAAATATTTGATGTAGGTCTCATGTGTTGACGATTCGCTCTATCAGAATAAGTTTGTCCTTCTACAATTTGAACCAAATATAATCTAACAATGATAATCAACGCAAAAAAAATGAAAATACCAAAAATAGTATAAATTCTTCCCTTGTAGACAAAATTCCTATTAGTCATTGAAAGTCAAACGAGTATTACTATTACGTACAACAATAATCGCTTCATTTTCCACTGATTTTACTAGTCCAAAATTGTTTGCATTCAATCGATCAATTTTTTTACTTTCATTTAAAAGTTGATTTTCGAGTTCGCCTATTTCCGATTGTCTAACAGAGATTAAACGACTAAGGCTTTCTCTTGAAGCAGTATTAAAAGAAATCATGTTAATCATGTAGACATAAGAAAAAATAACGATCAAAATTGCCACAAGCAAAATTCTGACACATTGGATTCTATTTATTTGTAATGTTCTAGTTTTCATTTTTTTCTATAATTCTAAGTTTTGCGCTGCGCGATCGAGGGTTTTCAATAATTTCTTCTCGAGTTGCAGTAATTGGTTTTTTTGTATGTAAGATTGCTTTTCCGGATTTCACTTGCTCTCGGAAAAAATTTTTTACAATACGGTCTTCTAGTGAATGGAAGCTGATCACAGCAATTCGTCCGCCATTATTCAGTTTTGAAAAGATTATTGGCAACGCTTTTTCTAATCTTTCCAATTCTTTGTTCACAGCAATTCGCAAGGCCTGAAAAGTTTTTGTCGCCGGATGAATTTTTGATCTTTTGTAAAAACCTGGAACAGAATTTTTTATAATTTCAGCAAGTTCTGTTGTCGTCTCGATCGGTTTAATTTCTCTTGCTTCAACAATCGTTCTGGCAATTCTTCTTGAAAAACCCTCTTCGCCAAATCCGTAAATAATATTTGCAAGCAAATCTTCTTCCCATTCATTTACAATTGTTTTTGCATTTATTTTTACTTCTCCCGTAAATGACATATCAAGCGGGCCATCTTTTTGAATTGAAAATCCTCTTTCTGGTGTATCAATCTGTTCTGAACGAAATCCAAGATCAAACAAAACTTTATCTATTTTCGAAATTGAATTTTTTTCTAAAATTTCGCTGATAGAGTCAAAATAATTATTTTCCAGAATGATTTTGTAAGAATTTTCGGAAAGATTTTTTTTTGCTTCTTCAATTGCAATTTTGTCAGCATCAACTCCAACCAAAGTCAGATTTTTTGCGCCACCCTCCAAAATTGCTTTTGAGTGACCAGCATTGCCAAGCGTCATATCAACAACGACTTCTCCATCTTTTACCGAAAGACCCTTTATTGTTTCTTTTAAAAGAACAGGTATGTGACTCATAAATTTATAGAGCCCCTATATCACCAAGCTTTTCTGCAATATCATCAGCACCTTTGACCACTTTGTTTTTGTATTCCTCCCAGACTGTCTCGTTCCAAATTTCAATTCGGTTATAAACACCAGCAAAAACAACTTTTGAATTTATTTTTGCAAATGTTCGAAGATGCTCTGGAAGCAATATTCGACCAACTGAATCAATAGACAATTCGGAGGCTCCTGCCAACATAAATCGATTGAACCCTCGACGATCTGCTTGACCCATTCCCAACTCTCCTATCTTTTGAGAAATCTTTTCCCATTCCTTGATCGAATACATAAACAAACATTGATCAAGACCGTGCGTCACAACAATTTTTTTGCCAATTTCCTTTCGGAATTTCATCGGCAAAGAAATTCTTTTTTTGTCATCTAATGTGTGTTTGTATTCGCCAATTAACATATTTTTTTTTAAACACTATTTTTAGTTTCCCACCCTATCCCACTTATCTACTATAATACACCACTTTGTGACATTTTAATAATAAAGTTATCCACTTTTTTACCCCACTTCAAACATATAAAAAATCGACCTCTTTTTTGGTCGATTTTCTTAAAAAACTGCCCTTTTAAAAAGGCCTTTATTCGATTTCCATAATCGTATAACCGACGATACCTTTTGGTGTTTCAATAGAAATTTTATCTTTCTTTTTTTTACCCATAATTGCGCGTCCAAGAGGAGAAATATGAGAAATTTTACCATCTGCCAAATCAGACTCTTCTTTTCCTACAACGGTGTAAGTTACCTTCTCATCATCTTTATCTTTTTTCAATGTAACAATTGAACCAACAATAACCGTATCGGATTTTTTATGATCAATTATTTCTGCGTATTTTAGTAAATTATCAAGCTCTTCGATTCTGGCTTCAATTTTACCCTGATCATCACGCGCCGCATGATATTCGGCATTTTCTGATAGATCGCCAAGAGATCGTGCATATTCAAGACGCTCGGCAACTTCTTTGCGTTTTATTGTAACAAGCTCTTGAAATTCTTTCTCAAGCTCATTATATTTTTCTTTTGAAATGTATTCTTTCTCAACCATTTTTTATTTATTAAGGTCAAATTATACACACATACTTATTTATGTCAAAGAAAAAGAAATTTTATTTATATGGCTAATTTAAGCCTTAATTTACTTCGTATATTCTGGTCTTTCTTCCCTCAACCAATCAAAGAAAATTTTGGCAGCATAGACAGCGCCAACCTGATTTTTTACTAATCCTTGCTCTAAAACAATCACAAAAGCGTATCGTGGATTTTTATATGGGAAAAATCCTGTTACCCATGAATTTACCCTCTGTTTTGATTCGCCAAGCTCAGCCGTTCCTGTTTTTCCCGCAATTTCAAAATCTGGATAATTTAATTCTTTGACCGTCTCGGAAGTAACACCCAGTCTCATTCCTTCTTTTATTACTTTATAGTCTTCTTGATCAAGAGAAATTTGTCTACGAATATTTACAGATCCAGTTGGATCCGAAACCAACCTTGGTTCAATAACGATTCCCTCATTTGCAATTGCTGAGACAGCAACGGCAACTTGTAATGGATTAACCAAAAAACCATATTGTCCAATTGAAGTAAAATATGTATCACCAAGCCTCCAAGCATCATTAAAGACATTTTTTTTCCATTCGGGATTTGGAATAATTCCAGAAGGGGTTTTGAATTCTCTGGTTTCTATTGACTCTCCAAAACCAAACATACTTAAATATTTATTAATATTTGTAATTCCAACACCTTTTTGGTCTTCAAAACCACCACCTATTTGATAAAAATAAATGTTTGAAGAAACGGCAATTGCCTTTCTCATATCTACTGCGCCATGTGCCTTCCAATCAGAAAATACTGACGGGTTATCTGGATTGTATGGATTTGGGAGATACATTTTTCCCGCGCTAAAAATATTTTTTAGTGGATTAATTATATTTTCTGAAAGTGCCGCTAGGCCCACAAAAGGCTTAACGATGGAACCGGGTGTATATTCTCCCTTTGTCACGCGATTCAAAAATGGGTTCTGCTTGTTGTTTATATATGATTCGATCTTATCTTTGTCCTCACCTTTTGACAAAACATTTGAATCATATTCCGGCAAACTGACCATGGCTAAAACATCACCAGTCATCACATCCACAATAACTCCGCCACCACCACGAAAATCGCGTTCACTAATAATCCGCGACATTCCCTCGTGTAATTTATTTTGCACATCGCGGTCAATAGTTAAATGCAAATCTTTGCCGTGTTTAGGTTTTCTAATTGTACTAGTATCAATAATTTTATTTAGGGCGTCTGTTTCTACAATTTCTGATCCATTTTCGCCAGATAGCATTTCGTTATAAATAAATTCTATTCCTTCTACGCCGGAAGTTTCTTCTTCAAAATAAAAGCCAGCGCTATCTTTTTTGGGATAAGTTACATATCCAAGTAAATTTGAAAATCCTGGCAATTCTATGTAGTGTCTTTGGCTAACATCACGATGATTTTCTCCGGGTTCATTCCAAACTAGTGGATTATTTTTTACATCATAAACTATTCCTCGATCAGCAAAAATTACTGATCTTCGTAAACGATTATTTTCACTTCTCGCTACATTGTCCTTTCCATTTACAATCTGTAAGAACCAAATTCTGAAAATAAACGCTGTACCGATTAAAAGAAAAAATAGACCAATAATTATTATCGTTTTTTTTGCTATTGGTTTTTCAATTCTTCCTTCGAATTGATCAGTATCAAAACCGGGTAAGTTTTCTGCATCTATCAAAATCTCATCAGGATCTATTTC
>CAYWTD010000036.1:0-6713 GCA_964461185.1 uncultured Candidatus Saccharibacteria bacterium
TCTAAAATCATTGGGTTAATTATAAACTCTAACACAGACTTAAACTTTTAAGGATTAATTATGAAGGAAGAACTAACAAGAAAATTACAAAACAATCAAAACATAAATGAAAACTTAAATTTCAATTATTTAAACGACAGCAATAATTCTTCCGGCTCTAGTGACAATACATTTGAATTTAAAGGACCTCTTGCCCCTTCGGCAGGTCAAAAAGGGCCTTTAAATTTTAATACAGATAAAAAAACTAGCGAAGTACTAACATCTATCCCTTCTAAACAAAAAAATGAAGACAAAAGCCCTTCTAAAAAAGTAATGACTAAAAACCAAAAAAAGATAATGACCTTATAATCCTTAAGGAAATGACAAAAAAATTAGAGAAAAATAATATTTTTCTCTTGCAAAAAGAAATTCGGGACGTCATTCAGAAACAACAAGATTTTTTTAAAAGTCTAGGAATAGATTCAGCCACTAATAAAATTATGGAAATATTAAAGCCATTTAATGAAATTCCAAATGCAATTCGCAATCCTGACCATGATTTTTTAATTACTCCTCCTGTTAATAGAGATCAGGTAATAAGAGAAATTGTTCGGGAGGAGTTGAAATTTCTAAAGAAGGACAGTGAACCGCAAATTGAAATCGTTATTAATAATGGATGTCTTGTCACATATAATGATAGTACACTCGAAATTTATCCTGGAGGTATTGATATAATAAGGATCTTGTCAAAGCACAATCGTTACATGAACATTGAAAGTATTATGGAATACACTTCTTTTTATAATACTAACGATTCTTTAAGAAAATCTATGGCAAAGCTAAATAAAAAGTTTTCAAATAATTTTGGCAAAAATGAAATTTTAATTTTAGGCAAAAGAGGATTGGGCTATATGATTAATCCGAGGTATAGAATTGTCTTTAAAAAGTAGAACTCCTCCAAAAACTCAGGAGGAGTGAGTAACTTTAAAATACCCTTGATAAACAAGGATATTTTTAATTACCGACTCCACGTGCAATCCATTTGGCATTAGAAGTTTAATGAAACAATTAAGCTGTAATCAATTAAAGATTACAGCTTATTAATTTAACCAAAAAGAAAATGAATAACATAAAAATAGAATATGTAGATATAAGTTTATTAAAACCATCTGAATATAATCCTAGAAAATGGAATGATAAACAGAAGGAAGATTTAAAGGAGAGTATTAAAAGATTTGGGACAGTCGATCCGCTGATTGTAAATTCAAATGAGGAGAGAAAGAACGTTGTTGTTGGTGGACATTTCAGATTAGAAGTCCTAAATGAGTTGGGGTATAAAACAGTTCCCGTCGTGTACATCAATTTAACACCAGAGAAAGAGAAGGAATTGAATATCCGCTTGAATAAAAATCAAGGCGAATTTGATTGGAATCTTTTATCAAATTTTGATGAATCCTTTCTTTCAGACATTGGTTTCGATTCTGAGGCACTGGATATAATTTTTGAAGAAGATCAGAAAGAGGAACAATTCGATTTAAACCGTGAGTTAGAAAAGCTGAATATAAGTGAAATTACAGTTCAAAAGGGTGACGTTTATGATCTAGATGGTTCGCGCCTCATGTGTGGTGACAGCACAATTGAAGCAGATGTCTTAAAACTATTTGGTGATAACAAAGCACAAATGGTTATGACGGACCCACCCTACATTTTAGACTATTTAAACGGCAAGACTCGTCACGGAGAAGCGACAACAGGATTTGGCGCAAAAAAGAATCGTCGTTATTTAGAAACCGAATCCATACCAGATAATTTTACAGAACTATGGATGAATAATGTTACAAAAATACAAGATGAAAACTTTTCCATTATCGTTTATGAGAACTGGAAGAATATTAAAACTATCTGGGATGAGATGGAGAAACATTGGAAAGTTAGAAACATGTTGGTCTGGCATTTAGCCAATAGGAATCAGGGATATGCAGGAAAACATAAATTGTTTTCAAAATATGACATTGCCATGGTCGGCACAAGTCATGATCAAAAACCGGATTTAGAGACAGAGGAAGAGTTGGTACAAAATGAATATGAAACCGCGATGTTTGCGATTAGTGGCAAACCTCATTGGGAGTCATATGAGAAAGGAAAAAAGTATTGCCCAACAGACTTTATAGAACACTTGGCGGCTGACGAAAAATCGTCAGGTCAAGGAATCATCTTTGGTACAAAACCTGTAGAGATACTTATTCCATACATCAAGATCTTAACCAAAAGAGATGAATTAGTTTTTGAGCCATTTGGTGGAAGCGGATCAACATTAATGGCATCTATTAGATTAAAAAGAAAATGTTTCTTGATGGAGAAGAGTAACGTCTATGCAGAGGTAATATTGAATCGCTGGGAAAAATATACCGGCAAAAAGAGAGTTAAAATAAATGGCTAGATTTAGTGACAGATCAAAATTACTTGAGATACTAGCGGAAACACCGATAGTGTCTTTTGCATGCAAAAAAGTCGGCATAGACAGACGAACTTATTATCGATGGCGAGATAGTAATAAAAAGTTTAGAGATGATACTGACAAAATTCTAAGCATCGGCAGAATGGCAACAAATGATAAAGCGGAAGCGGTGATTATGAAATTAATTAGTCAAGATAATTTAAAAGCCGCTGAGTTTTGGTTAAGGTTTAATCATCCATCCTATCGACCAGTTAGGACTACTTATGTTGATCCGATTGCACATAAACATAGTTTAGAACCCGGAGAAATTTGTAACGCTTGTGGTTATGTTGAGCCCGAAGTAGAGTTAGGAAAAGATGGAAAACCTGTTACAAGAATCAACGAAATTAGGTGGACCATTATTGATGGGGAAAAGGGCGATAACAAAGAAGACGAAAAATAGGTTATAAAATTATTCTGTGTTTTTTATAAGCATTGCATCTCTTACAAGCAATTCTTAAATTTTCAATGTTATTTGATCCAAAACTTTGACTCGGAACCTTCTTACCATTTTTTGGCTTAAGACCTCTTAACTTTTTATTGAGTTCATTAGTAGATAATGGGATGAAGTGATCAACATCAAATTTTTCAACTAAACTGCAGTTAGGACAAAGTTTAAGTTGGCAATTTTTTCCATGTTTCTTGATTAAGAGATCAAAATATTTGTTTCTCATTTGATTGAACTCTTTTCTTTTAACTTTTGGATCACGAAAATCAAATAATTTTAGATATTTTTTCTTAAATAAAGGAACGTTATTATTAGATAACTTTTCTAAAAAGAAATAGTAGTCTGCTTTGTATTCAAAGTTATTCATTTTAAATATTTTATTCCGCTGGATTATTACTAACCGTTATGGTGAGAAACTGCTTAATAAGGATTTTGTATTATTAACATTTACTTCTCACTTGGTAAGTCAAGTCGACTCAGAGAAATTTCATTGAAATAGTAATCACAGCCAACTTCTTTAATATATCCAAGAACATCACGATATGCTGGAACAGAAAACCAGTCATTAAGAATATAGATATAATCAACAGTTATTCCTAGTGAACTGAATAACTTTGTATATTGTTTTTTCTTGAAATCACAAGTTTGTAGTTTTTCATCGACGGAACCAGGAACCTTTTGGAATTTCATTTCAATTATGTAGAGTGTCTTTGCAGATGGAACAAAAATAGCGTCGTCGGGAAGAAGTTTTTTAGAAAGAATATTTTTGTAATCGACCCCCTTAGATTTAAGAAATTTATAAAGAAGATTTTTTCTTAAATGATAGGCAACGATCTTGTCTTTGAAGAGAATAGATCCGTCCACATGAGTTTTGTATCCAGGAACACGTTTAAAAACCTCGAGGATATCTGCTCGACCCTCAAATACAAGACCTGTTTTAGTGTTTGCTCCTCCAATACCTCCCGTTTTCATAGATAACAAAATTGTCTCACAAAAATGATCCCAAAACAATGATAATCTAGGAAGTAAAGTTTAAAAAATGATAAACTAAAATAGTGAAGTTAAATAATACAAAAAAAGTAAAACCATTTCTAAAATGGGTTGGCGGAAAGGGTCAATTATTAACTCAACTTGAGAGTTTTTTACCAGAAAAATATAATTCCTACTTTGAACCATTTGTTGGTGGTGGTGCGGTCTTTTTCTCTATAAAACCTCAAAAGGCTCACATCAATGACATAAATAAGACCTTAGTTAAAACGTATATTCACATTAAGAACGATGTTGAAAAAATAATAAAATCTCTCAGAAAACTGGAGAAAGAGTTTCTTGCTAAGAATACAGAAGCAAGAAAAGAATTTTATTATTTAATACGAGAAAAATATAATTTACTATCACACGATGATTTTAAAAAAAGCGTGTATTTTTTATTTCTTAATAAAACAGCATTTAATGGTATCTACCGAGAAAATTCAAAAGGTGGATTTAATATTCCATTTGGGAGTTACAAAAAACCAAAAATAGTGAATGAAGAAAACTTGAGAGCGGTTTCTAAAATGCTTTCGGCTACTAAGATAACCAGCGGTTCGTTTGTTGATGCAGTAAAAAAAGCAAAAGCGGGAGACTTTGTATACTTTGATCCCCCATATCATCCGCTGTCTGAAACATCTAGTTTCACAAGTTACAGCAAAGATTCATTTTCTAAAGATGACCAGATAAAATTGAGAGACCTTTTTGTACAACTAGATAAAAGAGGTGTATTTGTAATGCTCAGTAATTCAAGTGCGCCATTTGTAAAAGAAATTTATTTCGGCTATAAGCAAATTCCAGTATTTGCCAGTCGAATGATTAACTCAAAAGCAGACAAACGAGGAAAGATATCAGAAGTAGTAATAATTAATTACGATTTGAAATAAAATCTTCAAAACGTTTTTTGGAAAGATCTAAATATTTCTTCTCAGTATCAATACCTATAAATTTGCGACCATGCTTTTTAGCTGCAAGCCCGGTTGTTGAGCTACCTGTAAAAGGGTCAAGTATAATATCTCCTTTGTTAGTACTTGAGAGGACAATTCTTTCAAGAAGTGATAAAGGTTTTTGTGTTGGATGCTTTGTAAATTTTTTTTCTTCTTTTTTTGGCGGATTTACTGCCCAAACGGAACGCATTTGTAGATTTGGTTTTTTTATAAAATCTTCTGTCCACTCTCCATTTTTCATTAAATCATAATTGAAAGTATGTTTTGCTTTTTTGTGTTTTCTTGCCCAAAGAATTGTTTCATGACTTGCTGTGAAAAATCTACAGCTAAGGTTTGGTGATGCATTTGGTTTGAACCATGTTATGTCATTTAGAACATGAAAACCGATCGATTGAATAGCGTGGCCACATTGATAAATGGAATGATATGTACCACTAACCCAAATGGTCCCGTAAGGCTTTAAAACACGATGGCATGCTTCTAGCCATCTTTTGTGGAATGCATAGTCAGCGTCAAAACCATTACTTTTGTCCCAGTCTCCTTTATTAACGCTTACCATTTTACCTGAATGGACAGTAAAACCTCCATTTGAAAGTAAATAAGGTGGATCGGCAAAAATCATATCTATGGAATTTTCAGGAAGTGAGTTGAGAATATTAGTTGAATCGCCAAGATAAAGTACAAAATCTTTATAAGAAAAGTGAGGTTTTTGTTTTATATAAGTCAAAATTTTCTTTGTCATATTTATTGTGATTTTAACTTAAACAGAGATTAAAGTGTAGTAATTTTAAATAAAGATTTTATAAAGAAGTTACCAACATTTTATCTACTCGGGACGCCCTAGACTCTTCAAACGTTAAGCGTCATCAATGTTGGTATGAAAACAACAGCACCAGTAGGCTACGAGATGCCCCAAGTGACTCAAATCGCAAACAAAGTGAGGTATTGTCTCTACGCACGCAAATCAACAGAATCAGAAGAAAGACAAGTACTTTCAATCGACTCTCAAATCAAAGAGATGCTACAGCTTGCCGAGAGAGAAAATCTCGAGATTGTGACAATGAAGCGTGAAAGCCATTCAGCCAAAGAAACTGGGCAAAGACCAATTTTTAACGAGATCGTAGATGAAATACGAGAGAAGAAATATAATGGCATACTTACATGGGCACCAGATCGAATATCAAGGAATGCCGGTGACCTCGGAAAGATTGTTGATTTGATGGATGGGGGACTTCTTCAAGAAATCCGCACATTCGGACAAAAGTTTTCAAATAATCCAAATGAAAAGTTTTTATTAATGATTCTTGGATCACAGGCAAAGCTGGAAAACGATAATCGAGGCGTGAATGTAAAAAGAGGACTTCGTACAAGAGTTGAAATGGGCCTTTGGCCAGGAGTGGCACCACTTGGATATCTCAATCAAAAACACATGGATAAGAAATGCCAGGTTATTATTGATCCTGTACGAGCACCAGTGATAAAGAGAATGTTTGAAAGAGTCGCATATGAATATTATTCAGGTAGAAAACTATATAACTGGTTGAGACATGAACTTAATTTTTATACACGAGGGAATAAACCTCTAACACTAAGTGGTGTATATAGAATATTAGACAATCAGTTTTATCACGGAGTATTTGAACACCCAAGAGGAAGTGGTAATTGGTATCAAGGAAAACATACCCCATTGATTACTCAGGAGCTATTTGAAAAAGCACAGAAACAACTCAAGCGAGATAATATCCAACGAGAAAATAAAGAATTTGCATTCACTAAATTATTCACTTGTGGATATTGTGGAAGTGGAATATCTGCC
>CAYWTD010000037.1:0-6618 GCA_964461185.1 uncultured Candidatus Saccharibacteria bacterium
TGTCAGGACATAATAAATGGTCACAGATAAAAAATAAAAAAGGAGCCGAAGACGCAAAAAAAAGTAAAATTTTCTCAAAATATTCAAAACTAATAACTTCTGAATCAAAAAAGGCAAACGGAAATATTACCTCTCCGGGATTAGCATCTGTTATCGAATTGGCTAAAAGAGAAAATATGCCAAAGGACACTATCGAGAGAGCAATAAAGAAAGGAACAGAATCTGGAACAATGAATATGGAAGCAATTACCTATGAAACATATGGTCCAGGTGGCTCAGCGATAATTATTGAAGCACTAACAGACAACAAAAACCGAACAGCCCCAGAAATAAGACATTTGCTAACAAAAAACGGTTGCGAATTAGCTCAACCAGGAGCGGCTTCGTGGGCCTTCAAAAAAGAAGGAACAAAATGGATTGCTCAGACAATGGTGGATTTGTCAGATACCGACCTTGATTTGCTTTCAAAGCTTGTCGAAGATTTAGAATCTTTGGATGATGTCCAAGAGGTTTTCACAAACGTTGAATAATATTTTAAACTATTTAAATGAAAATTATTTCTATTGATCCCGGTTACGAGAGACTTGGTATCGCGATATTAGATAAAGAAAAAAGCGAAAAAGAATCCTTGGTTTTTTCTGAGTGTTTCAAAACATCATCAAAAGAAAAACACCCGGAGAGATTGGCAAAAATTCAAACTAGAATTATTGAGTTGATAAACGAATATAAACCAAAAGAACTAGCAATTGAAACTTTGTTTTTTAATTCCAATCAAAAAACTGCTTTATTGGTCGCTGAAACTCGAGGAACAATTATTTCAACTTCAAAAAATGCAGGTTTAGAAATTTTTGAATATTCTCCTCAAGAAATAAAAATTGCCGTAACCGGAAATGGAAAAAGCGATAAAAATGCCATGATGAAAATGCTTCCTCTTTTAATTAAAATAAATTTCGAAATAAAATACGACGATGAGTACGATGCGATAGCCTGTGGAATCACTCATCTATCAAGTTCAAAAAGACGAATTTAATTGCAATCTGATAATAAAAGTGTGATAGGTGTGAATTTTCCACAGTTTTAATTATCAGAAGCTTGGCGTTTGAAAAAATATTTGTTACAAGTATATCTAATTAGTTTTTAATATAAAAAATATGGACGACGCAGATGAATTAAATGAATTAAAAGAAGGTGACGATATTGATTCTTTACTTAACGCAGATATAGAAGAATCACCTGTCGAAGAAGAAGTCGTGGCAGATGACGGCGAGGAATTAATCGTCGCAGATCCATTAATTGTAAAGGGGCCTGTTTTAGATGAAGAAATTGATCCGCAAGAAGAAGCTGATTTAGAAGAAGATGAGGAAGAAGACGACGAAATATATAACGAAAGTTTTGAAGACGTCGACAACTTTTAACAAAATAATCCCGGGCCTTACGGCTCGGGATTATTTTTTATTTCGCTTTTAGACTTATTTTTATAAATCTTCTTTTTCCAATTCGATACGTGGCGGGCTCTTTTATTTTGTAATTAAAATCAGAAATTTTTTCCCCGCTGTCCATAACACTTACTCCTCCCTGCTCAACCAATCTTCGCCAATCGCTTTTTGAAGAAACTATTTTATTAGCAACCATAATGTCGACAAGAATACTGTCAGCATCAACTGAAATTTCTAATATATCCTCGGGCGCCTCACCTTTTGAAAAAGTTTTCTCAAATTTCTGTTCGGCTTGTTCGGCTTTCTTTGCATCATGATAAATTGCAATAATCTCTTTTGCTAATTGTTTTTTTGCGTCCATTGGATTTAAAGAGCCTTCTTCTAATTTATTTTGAATTTCTTTAATTTCTGGAAGAGGTTTAAACGTCATATCAGTAAACATCTGAATAATGACTTCATCTGGCAAAGACATAATTTTACCAAACATATCATCTGGGTTGTCTTGCAAAGAAACATAATTTCCCTCACTCTTACTCATTAATTTTTTGCCCGTGTTTGGATCTTCTAATAGAGTCATGCTGATAACAGATTTTTCTTTCTGGTTTATTTTTCTTTGTAAGGTTCGGCCAGCTAACATATTGAAAGTCTGATCTGATCCGCCTGTTTCAAGATCCACATCTAGGGCCACGCTGTCATAACCTTGCATTAATGGGTACAAAAATTCATGCAAATATATTGGTTTTGTTTCTTTTATTCTCTTTTGGAACATGTCGCGCTCGATCATTTGTTGAACTGTAAAATTGGCAGACAATTCAACCACATCTTCAAAAGACAATTTCGATAACCAACGACTATTTCTTTCTATTTTGGCCGAATTAGAACCTCGGAACGAAATAATTTTAGAAACTTGATTCTTCCATGTCTTTAAATTTTTCTCGACATCTTTTTTAGTGAGTCTGACGCGAGAGGCCATTTTATCAGTCGGATCCCCTATTTGTGCCGTAAAGTCACCGAACAAAACAATAACCTCATGACCGAGTCTTCTCAGTCTTTCAAGTAAAATCAGATTTTTACTGTTCCCCAAGTGCAAATCCTGCGCAGTGGCGTCCATTCCTGTGTATATACGCAGTCTTCGCCCGCTCATTAATTCCTTTTTCAACACGTCTCTTGATGGGAAAATCTGAGAAACACCCCTAGTCAGGATCTCATCTATCTTCTTTTCATCTGTATCAACCTTTTTATTGAATTTAAACATTGAATAGATTTTAGCACTTCAATTGATCTAAAACAAAGGTCGGTTGTTTATCCTTTGACCAATGGGATATTTTCTAATATTCTTTCAAAATTAAGGATATAATAGTAAAGATGTTAAAAATAAGAAAATTTAAAAGTCCTTTGAAAATAGGAAGCCTGATAAAAATCGTTCTTGTCGTTTTTTTAATTAGCGCTGGATTATTATTAATATGGCTCGCAACACTGGATTTACCAAATCTTGATAATTTTGAAGAAAGAAGAGTCGCCCAATCTACAAAGATTTTGGACCGCACGGGAGAAATTGTTTTGTACGATATTCATGGTGACACAAAAAGAACAAGTGTTCCGTTAAATGAAATATCACCTTATTTGCAAAAAGCGACGATCGCAATTGAGGATAGAAACTTTTACGAACATAATGGTATTCAATTTTCTGCAATTATAAGAGCAATTTATACAAATTTATCTAAAGGTGATCTACTTAGCGGGCAGGGCGGTTCAACAATTACTCAGCAAGTTATAAAAAACGCTCTTCTCACAACTGAAAAGAAGGTTTCAAGAAAAATAAAAGAATGGGTTTTGGCTCCGAGACTTGAAAAAATATTGGATAAGGATCAAATTTTAGAAGTTTACTTGAACGAAATTCCTTATGGTGGAAATGTTTATGGCGCCGAAGAAGCTTCGCTAAGATTTTTTGGAAAACAAGCAAAGGATATAAATTTAGTCGAGGCATCATATTTGGCCGCCCTACCACAAGCCCCAACTTTTTTCTCTCCGTACGGATCAAACACGGATAAATTAGAAATAAGGAGAAACTATATTCTAGACCAAATGTTTGGTATGGGTTTTATAACTCAGACAGAATTAGAAGAAGCAAAAAATACAAAAGTTGAATTTGAAAAACAAGAGGAATTTGGAATAAAAGCTCCACACTTTGTCATGTATGTTAGAGAATTATTGGAAAAAGAATTTGGAAAAGATGTGATTGAAGAAGGTGGATTGCGCGTTATTACAACTCTTGATTGGGATTTGCAAAAAAAGGCCGAGGAAATAGTGAAAAAACACGCCATGGATAATGCTAATAGGTACTCTGCAGAAAACGCGGCTATGGTTGCGACAGATCCAAATAGCGGAAATATTTTGGTAATGGTTGGTTCAAGAGATTATTTTGACAAAGAAATTGACGGTAATTTCAATATCGCAACAGCAAAAAGACAGCCTGGTTCAGCCTTCAAACCCATAGTTTATGCCGAGGCTTTTACAAAGGGATACAGACCAGAAACAATTGTCTTTGATTTGTCGACAGAATTTTCTACGGCTTGTAAAAACGGTGGTAGTTGTTATCGACCAGTAAACTACGACGGTAGATATCGCGGTCCTGTTTCTTTGCGTAGCGCACTTGCACAATCATTAAACATTCCAGCCGTTCAGGTTTTATATTTAGCCGGCTTACGTGATTCCTTAAATCTAGCGAAAAAAATGGGAATACAAACTTTGACCAACACGGACCAGTACGGACTAACTTTGGTATTGGGTGGTGGAGAAGTCCGCCTAATAGATATTGTTGCCGCCTATGGTGTATTTGCCGCTGAGGGAAATAAATATGAGCAAAAGGCTGTTCTAAGAATCGAAGACAAAAATGGAAATATTCTATTTGAAGAAAAAGACGAAACTCCGGACAGAGTCATGTCAGAAAATGTTGCAAGAACAGTTAGTGATATTTTGTCTGACAACAACGCTCGAGCTCCTATATTTGGTTCGAACTCACCATTAAATATTCCAGGTGTCGCCGTAAAAACAGGTACAACAAACGATTATAGAGATGCTTGGATAATCGGATACACTCCAAATATCTCTGTGGCCGCGTGGGTAGGTAACAATAATAATTCCCCTATTGATAGCAAGGCGGCTGGTTTTATTGTTGGGCCGATGTGGAATGAATATATGCAATTTGTTTTAAGAGAAATTAATAATTCTCAATTTAATAAACCAGAAAAACAATCCTTGGATGTAAAACCAATCATTAATGGTTTTTGGAAAGGTGAAAAAACAGAAGTTATTACCGATGATGAGGGTAACGAACAAATCATCGTGACCGGAAAGGCAGATGGAATACACAGCATTTTGTATTGGGTTAATAAAAATGACCCTCTTGGTCCAGCACCAACAAATCCCAACAACGATCCTCAATTTGAAGAATGGGAAAAGGCTGTCAGAATATGGGTCAGGGATAATAATATTAACGATAATGTCGATATAACAAATCCAGACAGAATAACCACTCCAAAATTACAAATAACCAGTATTAATGAGGGTGGTCGATATGTGAATGATCAGCCAATTGTTGTAATCGTAAAAATGACAGATTCCAGAAAGCTTTCCAGTGGTGAAGTAATACTAAACGACCAAAAAATTGGTGACCTAAATGTCGATACAATGTCATTTATGTTTATGCCAGACGAGAATTCCTTTGTTCTTGAAAAAAATAAAATAGAAGTAAATGCCAAAGATGAAGTAGGAAACTCTTTTAGTGCATACAAAAATTTCTACATTAATTAACTCTTCTATTTATTTGAAGTTTTTCTTTTATAGCAGATTCTATTTTTGATTTTTTAATAAAAATCTCGGTTTTCTCAACACCGGTTTTATTAATTTTTATCTGACTATCTGTAACCTCAATATCTTCTATAGAAAGTTCTATTCCAGTTGCGTCTTTGACACAATCAGCGACAGTTTTTTTTATATTACTTTCTTTTAAACCAAAATTCTCAAACTTTTTTAAATAAAAAGATATTTGTTCCATGAAAATTTTATCTATTCATTGGCATCACCAAATACAAAAAACTTTTATCACTAGTTCCCTGAATAATCATCGGTTTCTCTGTACCATTAAATTTAATCGCAATTCCGTCAGATTTTATTGAAGCAAAACAGTCGTTGATATATTTACTATTGAAACTTAATTTCAAACTGTCTCCCGTAATTTTTGATTTTATATTATTTTTTGTTTCTCCGATTTCACTTGAATTTGATTCAATTTGAAAAATTTCATCTTTTGGAGAAATAATAAATGTGACTTGATTAAATTTATCCGAGAAAACATTAGACACGCGTAAACTTTGCTGCAGATCATCTTTCAAGACATGAATCTCGGTTTTAACTTCTTTTGGAATAATTTGTCTGTAGTCAGGAAAAATACCGTCTATAACGCGTGAAACGATAGTTATTTCGCTCGATTCTATTGTAAGCTTGTCCTGTTCAAAATAAAGTTCTATCTCTTCGTCTAGGTCCTCCAGAGTCCTAATAATTTCAACAACATTTTTATAAGGAACCAGGGTACTTTCAAAAGAATCAGCATTTTTTATAGAAATTCGGCTTTCGGCCAAGCGAAATGAATCTGTACCAACAAAAACTAGATCTCCGTCATCGGCAAAGATGTAAACGCTTGATAATTCAGGCTTTATACTTGAAGTTGCAGTACTGTACCAGACAGAATTTAGACCTTTAACAAACTCAGTGGAGTTAATTTTGAATTTTTTATCTGATTTTTTGTCAGAAATAACAGGAAAATCATCAGTTGGTTGTGTATTTATAATCGTATCGGTTGATTCGCTGGTAACATGCAATTTTGAACCGTTTGTTTCAAGTTTAATTGTAGAATCACCTCTTGGTAAATTAGAGAGAAAAGAATTTAAAATAGTTGCTGGAACCAAAATCTGTCCAACGTCGCTTCCTTTTGCCCTGGACATGATTTTCAAACTGATATCTAGATTAGTTGCGCTGATAATCAGATTTGAACCATCAAAGTCAAACATCAAACAGGCTAGCGCTGGAAGAGTTGAATTCTTTGCAGATATTTTTTCTGCTTTGTTGATTGCTTTTGCAAGTCTTTCTTTATTAATCTCTAATTTCATTTTATATAAAAATT
>CAYWTD010000038.1:0-5684 GCA_964461185.1 uncultured Candidatus Saccharibacteria bacterium
TGTTGCCCTTGCCCCAGCCCTCCCGTGCGCGGGCAACGACAAGGAACTCCCTTTTTGGTTGCCAAATTTTAATATTTTTGATACCATTGTATTAAGCAAGTTGATATACACTCACTATAAGTAGTGTATTATAATAGTTTATCAAAGTCAAAACAATATGGCAAATACAGTTAGCGAAAATATCCGCAAGTTGCGAATCAAAAAAGGAATCTCGCAAGATCGCCTCTCCAAAGACGCTGATTTGGCGTTAAATACCGTTGTTAAGATAGAAACAGGCGAAAGCCCGAATCCTACTGTTGATACATTAGAAAAAATAGCCAAAGCCCTCGGCGTGCCAACGGCAGAATTATTTAAATAAATATGGATTTATCACATTTAGACAAAAAATATTTTATAGATGCACACATTTATAACTGCCCCTTTTGTAAAAGGAATCATGTTTCTTATGAGATGATTGATAGTTTTGTTTTTCATTGGGGCGAGAATAAAATCTGTCATGGGTATCTTATACGATGTAATTCTGATGGTTGCGAAAAAGTATCTATGCATTTGAGTTTTAAAGAATTGCGCAATTCTTATGTCGAATATAACCGAACAAAATATAACAATAGGTTTGCCGAAGGAATTGATATTGATTCGGAATTGTTTTTTTCTCAACCAACTTCCTATTTTGTTTTAGATAGTCGGATACCGGAAAAAGTTAGGGAGCTTGTTTATGAAGCCGAAAATAGTCGAAAGTCCAACTATCTTGTTGGTGCGTCCGCGTGTTTGAGAAAAGCAATCTATGAATTACTTGAACATGAGAAAACAATTATCAAAAATCCGAAAACTGGATATGCCGACTATCAAGCAAGTATAAAAAGTTTAAAAGAGAAATTTTCTGCAGTTGCTTCCGAACTTTTTGACGCACTCGGTCATATTCAAGAAATGGCAAGTGATAATGTACATGAGGGGTCGTGGGAAGCGTGGGACTCTCCGAAGTTGAGATTTATTATTGAACTAACCAAAGCAACACTCCACGAAATGTATGTCGTGCCAGAAGAAAGAAAAGAAAGATTGGGGCTTTTAGGCCAAATGAAATCGGCTTTTTCAAACTCCAAATCACCATCACCTAAGGGTGAAGAATTAGAAAAACAATAAATATATGGCAAACGAAGCTAATACATGTAGAAAATTTGTACTGCCGAAATTATATTCAGCAGGATGGAATGATGATCAAATTAATGAGCAACAGTATTTTACTGATGGTCGTATTGTTGTAGTTGGTAGAAAACATTATCGAAAAGCAGGAAAAAAAGCCGACTATCTTTTACGATACACTCTTGATTATCCTATTGCCGTAGTGGAGGCAAAAGCTGACTATAAAAAGGCTGGCGACGGTATGCAACAAGCTAAGGAATATGCTCAAATTCTTGGATTACTTTTTGCTTATTCAACAAATGGAAAAGAGATAGAAGAATATAATTTTATAACTGGAAAGCAGAAATCGATTGAAGCATTTCCTACACCACAAGAACTTTGGCAATCTGTGAGTCAATTTAAAGAAATTAACAATCCGGAAATAGAAAAAGATTTCTTAGCTCCCTTTTATAGAGAAGTCGGCGGCAAACAACCAAGGTATTATCAGGAGATAGCAATCAATAAAGCAGTTGAAGAGGTATTAAAGGGAAACAAAAGAATTTTAATCACTATGGCGACTGGTACTGGTAAAACCTTCGTCGCTTTTCAAATTATTTGGAAACTTTGGAAATCTCGCAGGAAAAAAAGAATATTATTTTTAGCTGATAGAAATATTTTAGTTGATCAAGCGAAAGACAAAACATTTAGTCCGATGGGCGATGCTTTGTGGAAGATTCAAGGTGAGGCTAATAAATCAAGAGAAGTTTATTTTGCTATTTATCAGGCTATTTGTGGTGATGACACGCGACCACCTCTTTATAAAGAATATTCTAAAGATTTTTTTGATCTAATCGTTGTTGATGAGTGCCATCGTGGAAGCGCAAAAGATGAAAGCCGTTGGCGTGAAGTTTTAGAATATTTTGAAAGCGCTGCGCAAATTGGATTAACCGCCACACCAAAAAGAAAAGATAATGTTGATACCTATAAATATTTTGGGAATCCTATTTATACCTATAAATTAAAGGAAGGAATTGATGATGGGTTTCTTGCGCCTTATCAAGTGCATCGTGTCATTACAGATATTGACGCGGCTGGTTTTAGGCCGGACAAGGGTATGATTGATCGATATGGTAATGAAATTCCTGACAAGGAATATTCAACTAAAGATTTTGAGCGCATCGTCGCTTTTAAGGCGAGAACTCAGGCAATAGCCAAACACTTTACAGATTTCCTAAAAAAGACAGATCGCTATGCAAAGACGATGATATTTTGTGTTGATCAAGAGCATGCAGACGAAACTAGAAAAGCAATAAATAATTGCAACTCTGATATTACTAAAGATTTCCCAAATTATTGTGTTCGCGTTGTGTCGGACGAGGGTGATATTGGAAGAAATTATTTAGATGATTTTCAAGACCCTGAAAAAGATACGCCAAATAAATCTCCAATAATTTTGACTACTTCGCAAATGCTGACTACTGGAGTTGATGCGCCAATGTGCAAAATTATTGTTTTATCCAAACCAATTAACTCAATGACCGACTTTAAACAGATAATTGGTCGTGGCACGAGATTATTCACCGATAAAGATAAGCTCTGGTTTACTATTCTTGATTACACTGGTGCGACTAGATTATTTTCTGACCCTGAATTTGACGGCGATCCGGAATTATTAAGTGAAGAAGAAATCAACGAAAAGGGTGATGTTGTCGCGAGTAAAACGATCGATCAAAAGAAGGATGACACGGACGAAGAAATTTATGAGAAAGACCTGGGTGGGTCAGGTATTGTTAGAGATGCAAATATAGACGAGGAACAAATAAATAAATTTTATGTTGACAACATACCAGTTAGTGTTATTCACGAAGTAGAATATCAGCTTGGTCCTGATGGAAAAAAACTAGAATTAAAAAAGTTTTCTGACTATACAAAAGTTATTGTCCGTAATTTATTTCAAGACGCAAAGAAACTCCGCGAAACATGGCTTGATCCGAAAAAAAGATGGGAACTTATTGAAGAATTAATTGACAAGGGCATATCAATTGAATTATTGCAAGAAACCACAAATCAGACAGATGCAGACCCCTTAGATTTACTTGTTCACATCGCTTTTAATGGACCCATAAAATCCAGACGAGAAAGAGTTAAGGAATTAAAAGCATTTAAAAAATCGTTTTTAGAAAAATATAGTCCGGAAGCGCGAAAAATAATTGATATTCTCCTTGAAAAATATGCCGATCACGGAATTGAGGAGTTGTCGCCAATCGCAAGGAAAGAGGAAGAAATGCCACCGGTTATCAGAATCCTAAATGTTGAGCCATTAACGCAATTTGGAACACCAGTTGAAATTGTTGATATTTTTGGTGGTCGTCAAAAATACTTGCAAGCAGTTGAAAACATTCAGGAATATCTTTATGTAAACGGATAACTGACTTAATATGCAAAAACAACAACTTTCAACTTCAATAAAAAGAGCTAGAGATATAATGAGAAAAGACGCAGGTCTTTCTTCTGATCTTGACCGCACTCCGCAACTCTCATGGATTTTATTCTTGAAGAGTTTTGATGAGCTTGAAAAAAGGAATGAGGCGCTTAATCCAAAATATCGTTCCACAATTGAATCGCCATATCGATGGCGTGATTGGGCAGCTAATGATGAGGGGAAAACTGGCGATGAATTACTAAAATTTGTTAATGATAAACTCTTACCCTATTTAAGAGGATTAAAGGGAACGAAAGAAAATGATCCTCGTGATGTATTAGCTTCTCTATTTGCAGAAACATACAATCGCATGCTCTCTGGTTATTTGTTGCGTGAAGTTGTCAATTTGATTGATCAAGTTAATTTCCAGTCAAAAGATGATATTTTTACTCTTTCACATTTATACGAAAGTATATTAAAAGAAATGCGCGATGCCGCGGGAACTAGCGGAGAATTTTACACACCGCGACCAGTTGTGCGTTTTATTGTTGAAATGATAAAACCAAAAATTGGAGAAAAAGTATTAGATCCCGCATGCGGTACCGGCGGCTTTTTAGTTGAAGCGTATGGCTATTTGAAAAGACAGGCAAAAACAGCCGAAGATTGGGATGCATTGCAGTATAAATCTCTTTATGGAATAGAGAAAAAACCAATGCCGTATTTATTAGGAATGATGAATTTAATTTTACATGGTATTGAAATTCCTAATTTACGTAGAACTAATACTCTAACTAAAGCGCTTAACGAAATCACTGAAAAAGATAAATACGATGTAATAATTACTAATCCACCTTTTGGTGGCGAAGAAGAAAAAGGGATTCAAGATAATTTTCCCTTAAATTCAAGAACGGCTGATACCGCACTCCTGTTCATGCAGTTTATCATGAGATCTCTAAAGACAGATGGAAGGTGTGGAATTGTTGTCCCAAATGGGTTTTTATACGGTGAGGGCGTGGCAACAAAAATAAAAAAGCAGTTGATAGACGACTTTAATTTATTTGCGATTGTGAGACTTCCAAAGGGTGTATTCGCGCCGTACACAGGAATTGAAACTAATTTGCTCTTTTTTAAAAAAGGATCACCGACTAAGGACATTTTGTTTTGTGAGCATCCTTTACCAAAAGGAAGAAATACATACAACAAAACAAACCCCTTGGAATTTGAAGAGTTGGAAAATTGTTTTTCGATGATAAAAAGCAGAGCTAATTCAAAATATTCTTGGTTGGTAGCAAAAAAAGTTATAGAAGAAAATAATTACAACCTTGATATAAAAAATCCAAGTGCATTAATTTTAGCCACACATCAATCGCCCGAACTGGTAATCAAAAATATAGCCGTCATGCAGAGTGATATCGTTGAAACAATAAAGAAAATAGAAACCGAATTAAAAAGTATTGCCAGTTTTGATGGCAATCACAAGAATATTGCAAAAAGTAAGATTGCAGAATTAATTTTGGACATAAAAACAGGAACAACGCCGCCATCCAAGCAATCAGAATATTTTAATGGGAATATCAATTGGTTTACGCCGGCAGATATCGGAAAAACAATGTATCTGGATTTGTCCGTAAGAACAATTTCAGATCTAGCGATTAAAGACAAAAAAGCAAAAATGTACCCGAAAAATAGTTTGTTATTTACTGGTATCGGGGAC
The DNA here is from genome assembly GCA_964461185.1 of uncultured Candidatus Saccharibacteria bacterium. Classification (GTDB taxonomy): domain Bacteria; phylum Patescibacteriota; class Minisyncoccia; order Phycocordibacterales; family JAACPR01; genus JAKLEX01. The sequence goes on from CAYWTD010000038.1 coordinate 5,256, forward strand.
ATTGGTAGGGTTGGAATTATTAGCAAGGAGAGCTCTTCGAATCAACAAATCACTTCTTTATTATTTAATCCAAAAATTGTATCGGTTGAATTTATGTACTATTGGTTTAAAGCAAAGCAGGCATTTATTAAGTCATTGTGTCCATCTACAACTTTGCCAATATTTAACCAATCAAGGATTAAAGATTTGGAAGTCATCTTTCCAAAAGATATTACTAAGCAGAATGAAATTGTTGAAAAAATTCGGGCATTAGAGGTTAGAGTTTTTGATATGATTGAAGAAATAAAAAATGGTCAAGAAATCATTAGTGATGATTTAGATCTTATTATTCCTTCAATACTAAATAAGTTGTTTGATTTAAAAACAAATAAATAGGCGGCGCGCCAGCTTCGCTGGCACGAAATTCGGCGGCGGCGGAAAAGCGAGGGC
>CAYWTD010000039.1:0-5461 GCA_964461185.1 uncultured Candidatus Saccharibacteria bacterium
CTGTTCCTTGTGTTTTATTACTGACATATAAAAATATTAAAATAAAAAAATTGAATAAAAATAAATATTAAAAATCACGCTTCTTTTCTAATTATATCAAGAAATAGAGATATTTGCTTTAAAACAAAAAACCGAGAGCCAAAAAGATTTTATAGACCGATTTTTTTTGCTAGAGATTTGTGTCGTCTTGGGCTTTTCTTTTGCAAATATTTCAACATTGTCTGTCTTTCTGCAACCATTCCTAATAAACCACGTCTAGAGTGATTGTCTTTTGGGTGTTTTTTAAGGTGTTTTGTTAACTCTGCAATATCTTTTGTTAATATGGAAATTTGAACCTCAGGAGAGCCTGTGTCTTTCGCATGAGTTTGAACGTCCTTTATTGCCTTTGTTTTCTTTGATTTTGTAAGCATGACAAGAAAGATGGTAACACAAATAAAGTATTATTGCAAGGCTTTATTTGTGGTTTGGTCAGTGGGCCATTTGGCCGGTTTCATAACAGTAATATTGTGCGACATATAAGTGATATAATAAAAATATGGGAAATAAGTCAGAAATTGATCTTTTGCGACAAGAATTTTTGGAATATATCGAGATCGAGAAAGGTCGAAGCGTAAAAACTGTTGAAAACTATGATCATTATCTGAGTCGTTTTTTTTCTGAACAGAATATTAAGGGCGTAAAAGATATTACCGACAGGTCTATTCGGGAATTTCGACTTTGGTTAAACAGGCAAAATACTACTAAAAATATTGGCGGGAGATTAACTTCTGGAACTTTAAAAAAACGAACACAAAATTACTATTTAATTGCTCTCAGATCATTTCTGAAATTTCTTTTGAAAAGAGGTTATAAAACTGTTGCGCCGGATCAAATTGAATTGGCGAAAGTATCAGAGCGTTCAATTGATTTGATTACCAATGACGAACTATCCAGAATTATAAATGGTCCAAAAGGTTCTGATCTAAAGAACTTGCGCGACAAAGCTATTTTGGAACTTTTATTTTCTACCGGACTTCGTGTTTCAGAATTGTGTTCATTAAATCGTGAAGTTGATTTGAGTCGTGGTGAATTTGCCATCAGAGGAAAGGGCGACAAGATCCGGGTGGTTTTTATTTCCGATCAAGCAAAAAAAACATTAGATGAATATTTGGATAAGCGTGATGATATGGATGACGCAATGTTTGTTCAGGTTGCCGGAAAAGGTGGAAAAGATTTATTAAAAAAGAAAGAATCAATTCGTCTGACTTCCCGATCAATTGAAAGAATTGTTAGGTTCTATGCAACCAAAGCTGGTATTTCAAAAAAAGTTACACCGCACATTATCCGCCACTCTTTTGCAACAGACTTACTTTCTAATGGTGCAGATTTGCGTTCTGTTCAGGCGCTACTTGGTCACGCAAATATAACCACGACTCAGGTTTACACACATGTTACTGATCGTCATCTAAAAGAAATTCATAAAAAGTTCCACAACAAAGGTTTATAAGAAAGAAATAAAAAGGCGTTCGATGTATCAACATACAATCGAACGCCTATGTTTTTTTGCTAAGCTAAGTAGTTCTTGGTTCCCGAATTACGGGTTTTTCCCTTGCAGCGAATGCTCCGCTACAAATCTGTCGAGCTCCTCATCACACACGTGACGATTCAGAGCGACTGATACGATATGTGCACCGCTGTTGCGATAGCCAATACACACGTCGTGGATTCTCTCTGCACCCTTGCGTGCCCGGCAGTTTCGCACCAAGGCAATTAACTGTTTGTCCTCCGGTTTTTTCGCATCCAGCACGACAACGACCTTCCTGCTGTTGTCGCGCGTTTTGACCTGATCAACCATCCGAGCCAGAAGAACAGCTCCCTCTTGAAAAGTCACGGACAAACGTCCGAACTCTTCATCAGCGAGCCTTTCTGCTGCCACTTGTATGCTCCGTGTCTTTGTCAACTCGATCCTTGGACCCATACTATTACCTCTTATTCTTTCTTTTTTGTTTGTCCAAGAACTAACTAGCTGAGTACAATTATATATAACTTTTTAAAATAATGTCAAATGAATAAATATTAGGGCAGTGTATAACTGTGTGTGATATATTTATTACAAAACATGAAAATAATTTCTTGGAATGTGAATGGAATCAGGGCCTGGTTTAAAAAAGGTTGTTTAAATCCGCTTTTTGACTCGGAACCGGATATTGTTTGTCTACAAGAAACGAAAGCGGAAAAGAATCAGCTACCAGAGGAATTAATTAATATTCCTGGATATTTTTCATACTTCAATTCTTCCATTGAAAGAAAGGGTCATTCTGGAACTGCGGTTTATACAAAAAAACAGCCGAAAAAAGTTACCTACGGCCTAGGTATTGCTGAATTGGATGGTCAGGGTCGTCAAATTAATATTTTTTACAATGATTTTGTTGTGATTAACTGTTACTTCCCTAATGGTGGTGGTCCAAAGGAACGACTTGAGAAAAAATTAAAATACTATGATGAGTTTCTAAAATTTATTAATAAAATTAAAAAAACCGGAAAGAAAATAATTTTTTGTGGAGATTTGAACGTCGCACACAACGAAATAGATTTGGCTAGACCAGAAAGTAATAAAAATAATGTTGGTTTTTTACCGGCGGAAAGAAAGTGGGTTGATGAAGTAATTGAGAACAATTACGTTGACACATTTAGGAATTTGTATCCGAATAAAATCACATATTCTTGGTGGGACATGAAAACATTTGCTAGGGACAGAAATGTTGGTTGGAGATTGGATTATTTATTTGTGGATAAAAGCCTTGTTGGTAGAGTTAAAAATAGTTTTATTCACGAAAACATTTTGGGATCAGATCATGCGCCAATTGAACTTGAAATAGATTTAGAAAATTAAATAATTATAAAAGACATTTATCCACAACTTTGTCCTTTACAAATGTCCTTTAAGAAATACAATTGTATTCAGAACAGTTCATTATAGTTCTTTACACAATCAAATATAGAAATTTCGTTCATCTCTCGCGCGCATGTTACCCTCTTAGGGATTATAAAAAGGCGGTGCAATGAGATCAAAACGGAAGACCATCGTAAGCTTCAAACAATAAAATAATAGTCCTCAACACTCCTATTATTCTAAAAATAAAGTTTCCCCACTTTATCCCAATTTCACTGAAGTCTACGGTGGTTTTTTATTTCTCAAATAAAAAAAGAGCCGAGCCTTGCTCGAGCCTAGCTCTTTCAAATATAACCACCCTATTTTACGTGTCTTTTCTGTCTAAGTTTAGCTATTTCTGCATTTTCAGCCTCATTTTTTACCTCTTTTCCTTTTTCGCCAAGTTTTCTCAGATCTTCTTCTGATAAAGACAAAAATCTCTCTGTTTGTTTCACGAGAAACTCGTTTGTGTTTTTACTTGGGTCCTCTATTACCTCTTCTAATAAGGCGTTTAAAATAAAGCCTATCTTTGGACCAGGTTCCACATGGAACATGTTGATAATGTCGCTCCCGTTAATTTTTAGCATAGAGACAGAAATTGGGTCCCTAATAACCTCATCAATCATTGATTGAAACTTGCGTAGTCTATAAGGTTCTTCTTTTGGTCGCCCAGTCCCTATTCTGTCGCATATTCGTAAATTCATTAGTTCCCAGATATTCTCCTTTCCGACCTTACTAATAAGGCGCCTGACGGCTGAATTGGTGATTTGTTCGGTGTCCGAGAAGAACATGTGGTATCGGACAAGTTTCTCCACCTTATCAACAATCTCTTTAGGAAAAGCCAGCTTCTTTAATGTTTCACGTGCAACTTTTGAGCCAGCCACTTCGTGACTATAAAATGTCGTTTTACCATCTTCTTCACGTTTCGTTTCTGGTTTTGCAGAATCGTGAAACAATGCGGCCAGTCGGACTTCTAATGAAAAGCTTTTATCAGCGGCATGCTGTAATGCACGAAGCGAATGTTCCCAAACATCATATTTGTGAGCCTCTTTGTTTTGTTCTACACCGACCATTTCCTCTAATTTAGGTAGAATATGGCTTAAAATATTAAGCTTTTGAGACAGCGCTAACCCCAAGCTTGGATTTTTTGACTCAATTATCTTTCTAAACTCATCCCCGATTCTTTCGTTAGAAATGTGTTTAATTAATTTTGAATTTTTTAGAATTGATTCTGCTGTTTCTTTTTCTATTACAAAATCAAGTTCTGCGGCAAACCTGATTGCACGCAACATCCGCAACGCGTCTTCATTAAATCTTTTGTCTGGATCACCTACCGCGCGGATTAGTTTGCTTGTGATATCCTCCTGTCCTTTATAATTATCGACGATTTGTCCTTTATCAATATCTGCCGCCAAAGAATTTATTGTAAAATCTCTCCGACCAAGGTCATCTTCTAATTTAAGGCTAAAAGTAACGATATTTGGGTGTCTTTTATCAGCATAATCAGATTCCTGTCTATATGGAGTCACTTCAATCACTTTTAATGTAGGGTCCTCTGATTCTGTTTTAATACCAACAGTTCCAAAGGTGTTTTCGTAAAATGAATCCATAAATATTTTTTGAATATCTTCTGGGGCTGCGTTCGTAGTTAGATCCCAGTCTTTTGGTTTTTTATTTAAAATTAAATCTCGGACACATCCGCCAACGATGTACGCATCAAAACCGGCCTCTTTAAGATTTTTAGAGGTGTCAATAATTTCTTTTGGAATTAAATTAATATTTATTTTCACCAAGTTATTCTAGCTTAATTTTGATTTTTAACCAATTTGTCGTATGATTTCATTTAGCGCGCTCGTGGTGAAATGGATATCACAACGGTCTTCGGAACCGTCGTTGTGGGTTCGAATCCTGCCGAGCGCACAAGAAGAAGTATTATTTCCGAAAATTAATATTAAATATAAAGACAAATGATTAAAAAATTTAGAAGTTTTATAAAGAAATATCGCAATTTTAACCTTATTTTAAGCGGTATTTCATTGGTTTATATTTAGCGTGGTGTTTGGAGTTTGACCGACATGTTCACTTTTGGTGAATATGTATCTGCAGAATTCTGGTCATATATAATTCCAATGTTTATCGCTTTTACATATATTTATATAAACGATTATAAGTTTGATGAGTTAGTTCATAAGGACTAATTAAGAAAAGATCTATTGAGTTTTCCTTAAAAAAGATTATACTTTAGGTCGTCTTTGCGAGTATGGTTTAGTGGTAGAATGCGTCCTTGCCAAGGACGAGACGGGAGTTCGATTCTCCCTACTCGCACAAATTTGTTAATTAGATAAGGACAAGCGTGGTTTGTAAAACATTGTCTGTAAGGAAACGCTTTAAATATAGTTAATTTACGCATATGTGGATAACTATGGGGATATGTGTATAAAAGACATGTCTTTTTGGCTTTTATATATTGACAACGGCTCTAAATATGATTATTTTTTTTGTGTTTTACGTAAAACGTTTCACGTGAAACACTTTTTATTGTTTATTTAT
>CAYWTD010000040.1:0-5360 GCA_964461185.1 uncultured Candidatus Saccharibacteria bacterium
ATATAAAAATACCGTGCGAATAAACGCACGGTCTAAATTGACTTTCCGAATTAATTCGGAATTCCCGGAACAATCGCGGTATTTGGTAGAAAAGACCCGTTTGAAAAGGTGTCTTCAGCAAATGACAGGATTGAACCAATTGTTTTAAAGAACGTGAGAAGGACATGTTCGAAAGCCTCGAATACTTCGGGCATCAAAAATCGAAGTACGATTATCACTAGGCCAAGACCCAGCGCTCGGAATATTTTCATATTGAATGTGAAACATTACGAGAGAAGCTTTCTAATTTTGTTCGACAACAAAATTCTCTGTTTAATCAGAGCATGCCCCTCCCTTTCTATATCCAAAAACAGTTTCGCGGATTTTTTTATTTACGCGGATTTTCGATACAGATATAGAGAGGTCTCTGGTTCGTTCTTTATTTCTCAATGAACTATCCTTTACTGAACTAACAATTATATCACATATGATATAATTTATGCAAGAAAAACCCCCAAACCATTGTGGTTGGGGGTTTATTTTTCCTGGTCTAAATACCAAAGAAAATGTGGCAGCAACGTGCGAACACGAAGACCACAACTCCAAGGGTCGTCAGACTTGAAAAAATTTTCAGTGAACTTGGACAGTATTTCATGAGTGGTATCGTCAGAACGATGTTCATAATGGCAATTAATCCAAATGCCACATTGAAAGGTACATCGTTCAGCGAGAACCCGGTACTGATCGCCACAATGACGAGTGGGATCAGAACAAATGCAGCTATCGCCTTGTCCTCTACAGAAATAATCCCGTAAAGAATACTGACAACGATAACACCAGGCGCAATCGCCACGGTGAGTATTCCGGGTAGAACTATACCCTCTGCTCCAAAATGACACAGCACCCTTGCGGTGCTAACCACCAGAAACAAAAACGCGGCGGCAATTTCTGAGATTATCAAGTTCTTGAAGTTCAAAACTGTTCTCCTTTAATGTACTTTTATTTTTTCGAACAATAACACGAATTATTTATATTGACAATTCCACAATAGAAAGTTAATCTGAAAAACAGAGATCTGAACATTTAGAAAAATAATAAATAAAGGAGTAGAAATGCCAGGAATCCTACCAAATGAATCCACAAGAATATCTTTGTGTGGTCAACATTTACCGGTAATGAAAATCAACCAATCAGCTGGTGATCAGGCGTGTTTAACGGTAATCAAGTATGAGCTGGGAAACGCCTTTTCAGCAATCGAGGAGGCAGAAACAGTTCTTGCTCAATTGCATATTCTGCAAGCAGAATTAGCAGAGACTGAGGCGAATTATCACAAATCGCCGTCTGATTCCGGATTGAGAAAACTTTCTGAAATCAGAGATTTGACCAATGAAACGGCCGTGAACCTTATGTTTCTAACCAATATAGTCTGGAACCGTGTTGGCGGGAGCAACGGTCTGTCTGGTGCACTGGAAAAAATTCAGGCAGATGTTAGGCGAGATTTCGGCGGCATACTCAAATTACGTGGTGTGTAGAATCCTCCACATAAGCAAAACACCGTACAAATTTGTGCGGTGTTTTTTAATGTTTGACTTTTATTCATAATCTTTATACTGTTTCAAATTAGAAAAATCGATCTATAAAACAAGGAGAATCAAAATGAAGAAAGAAAAGCGTTCCGCCTGCCCCTGCACCACGAATCTCAGCAAAATGGAATTTCTGGAGCGTTCCAGAGGACGATCCTTTTTTGTGGCGTTCAATCTGACTGGTGGCAATGAGCAAATTCGTCGATTGACGGGTAGTCCAAAGAAGCGGATTCTGTCGGTCAAAGTCACGAGCGGTCAAGTCGACTACAACCGCCGTGGAAGGGGTCGAGCCGAGTTCTTTGGGTTTGTTGATGGCTTTCATCATAAACCTGTTTCGTTCACAATCTCTCTCGACACACTGCCGATGCCCAGGGGCTCGGTAAAGTGCATGTACAACGAAATCGCACAATAGGAATAAACTGATTCCTACAAAAGCCACGACTTGTTCGTGGCTTTTACTTATGATTATTCAATTCGACTGATTGAATAAACTAGTAAATCCATTATGGCGGTTTTTGTCCTTGAATTTATTTTAATATTTTTAATTATTTTTAGAGCCCTGTCTGTATAAATAGATTTTATTTTACAGACTTTGGGATAAGCGCCGGTTGGAACATACAGTTCTTTCATTTTTTCTTTATCACGCAAAGAGAGTGGTGATTTTCCATAAACTTTATCTAGAAACTTTTTTTCAGAGGATGAACACTTTTTATAAAAACAATGATGGATTAGATTTTTTATATTTTTTTCTGAATCAAGCCCCATTGTTCTACCCATTTTATCGCTCTCAATATAAAAACTGACATCGTCTTCTCTTATTTTGAAAATAATACCGATAATTTCGCCAAGTTCTGAAAAATCAGAAATAAATTTATTTGTCTGATTGGTTATAGAAGCTGCCACAAAAAATGGTAATGAAAAAGTATATTTAGCAATTTCTGTTGAAAAAATATCTATTATTTCCCTTTCGGTTGGATTAATTTTTTTTCCAGCTAGAAAATATTTTTCAACTTGTCCAAGTTTGCTGTGTGAAAAATCTAGTAGAAATCTGTTAATAATCTTTTCTCGATTTTTATGACCAGCAACAGCTAATTTGAAAAGTTCTGTTGCCAAAATAAAAGCCAAATCCGCAATCAAAATTGTTATTGATTTTGAAGTGTTTTCGGGTAGAAAATTTGGCTTCTCTTTTTTAAGAAAATTTACCCAAGTTGTATCCTGATAACGACTGAATGTTTCGTTCATAAAAACATCGCTTTGTATGACATTTGCTGTGTGAGCCAGTTCAATTGCCGCTGACAATTTCAAAATTATTTTTTTGTCTTTGAAGCCGAGACTATCTGCAAGATAATAGAAAAATCCACCACGAACATATTTGCCGCTGATAGCAAATTTTGCCAAATGATCAAAAACAAATTCTGAGCTTCGTGCGGAAATGGCAAGATCTTTTTTCTTTTCGCCAAGAAAATCTGTCAGCGCATGACTGATTTGTTTTTTAATTTGTGGAAGTTGTTTAAAAAAGCTTTCATTCATAGCGAATTATTATTAATTAAGTATATGATGATAAGGGCGATTTCAGCAAGAATAAACTTTAGAAAAAATTTAGAAAGATTTTAGGGAGGTCAAAATATACCAATTTTTATAATCTTTTAAAAATAATATCTCCATATACTTTATCTCCAAGCGTTGGGCTTTTCCATAAATAGATATTTTTAATGTGTTCTGTTGGATCAACAACTACTTCGGGGTTATGGTTAAAAATATTAATACCTTTTAGTTTTATAGAGTCAACGAAAGTGGGTTCAAATTTTTCAAAAGAAATAAATATTGTTTTACGAGCAACTCTTTCAAATTCCCCTACAAGCTTCACAATATCTTCAATAAAATACACAGAGCTTAGTGCAGCAACATGGTCGATTGATTTATCTCCGAATAAGGAAATTTTTTCTTCCGCAGATCCAATGATAACCTCATACCCATTAGCGCGAGATTTTTCAGCCATTTTTGAGGAAAGATCAATACCTATATAAGTAAATCCATTCTTAAGAAGTTTTTTTAAATTACCAGTTCCACAACCAATATCTAAAATCACACCATCTGTGACATCGTTTCTTTTAAAAACATCAACTAAAATTTTTGCTATTTGATATTCAGACTCAATATCAAAAACAACATCATAAATATCAGAGACATTATCATAGTACTCCTCTAGACTTGTTTTCTTAAGATCTTTTTTCAAATCATTCATAATCCAGTAGTTTATTTACTATAAACTATATCATTAAAATACTACCAACATATTTGACAATCACCTCTTTATATTATAAAGTCTCTGACGGACCTGGACATTAATTCAAAAAAAACAAACACCAAGGAGAGATAAAATGGCCGAAAAGAGAAATATCACCGCGAACGATCTTCTCGAAAAAGCTTTCAACATGCTGACGCGTGACAGCAAAGACATCCTGTTTTTGCCGCACAAAGTCATGATCGATGTTGAATGTGAAGACGATCGTGGAAATTCAGCGGAGATCGGCACCGGTTACTATGTCGATGCCGTCATCGCTGAACACGGGGCCTACACATGGCTTTTGTCACTTGGTCGCAAGTGCAACAGCCGGACCATAGCGAACTTTGGTAGCGATATTTTCGCAATCAAGTTCGAGCAGAAGCCGATGGAATCAAAACTGTGCGCGCAACGTCGCGCCATGGAGGTTCTGGCGAGAAACAGCTTTCTCGTCAATTCGCTGATCTACAGCACACGTGATGGGAGTCTTGCCGTCAATAGCGACTCGCCTTTCCATCCCGTCGTCAGCCATTTGCTGTCAAAACCGGAGACGAAAGGCTTTGTCGCCCGAGAAGCCCAGTTCAGTCGTGAACACTTCGAAGGCGCCAATCGACCGCTCTTGCTTTCGGAAACAAAGTATCTGCCGATGGCTGTCAGGTATTTCTACGAAAGAATTCGCGACATTTTGGCCCTGGCCTAATCGTCGCTACAACTCCCCCGAGAATTTTCTCGGGGGGTTTTTTATTAAAAAGCAAAAAATTTTTTTTGTTTACGATAAAATAGCGTCAGATAATTCTCCAATTCCAATTTTAGATTCCGATGAATATGGAATGATTTTGTGACCAATAATTTGTTCACTAATTTTCTTAATCTGATTATGGTATTTTGACTTCCTTATTTTATCTATTTTATTGGCCACAATAATAATTTCCTTACCCCTATCTTCTAAATTTTTTAAAACCCGTAAATCATCATTTGTCGGCCCAATTTCCGCATCAATTATCAAAACGATAATTGGATTGTGGGTAGAATTAAAAATATACCAATAAATAAGTTTGTTAATTTTTTGCCAATTTTTCAAATCAGTTTCCGCAAATCCATATCCCGGAAGATCTACAAAATAATGGGAATTATTTATTTTAAAAACATTTAACTCTTGTGTTCGCCCTGGAGTATTGCTCACCCTCGCCAGATTTTTTACACCGGTAAGAGAATTTAGCAGGCTTGATTTACCAACATTTGAGCGACCCATGAAAGCCACCTGTGGAATTCCATCATCAAATATTTCATTACTACCTTTTAGACCGCGCATAAATATCGCTGACTTTATTTTAATATTTGAACATTAACAAGAAATCAGTGTGTTGGCGATTTGTTTAATTAAAATAAATACCTTATCCTTATTAACTTCTTTCTAAAAAATGTTATATTAATTGCCAGCGGCCCTATCGTCTATCGGCTAGGACGGAGCCTTCTCAAGGCTCAAAGCGCGGTTCGATTCCGCGTAGGGTCAC
>CAYWTD010000041.1:0-4974 GCA_964461185.1 uncultured Candidatus Saccharibacteria bacterium
CGCGTTTTTATTCCACAAAATTATTTCCATTTGTATTTGTATTTCAGGATCTGCCTGTGGTTCTCCTTCAATTACTTCTGCTGGTATTTCTGTCACAGTTAATTCCGCAACAATTTCAGAAACCGCGGTATATGCATTACTACCAACCTGGCTTCTTATTTTTATGGTTTTTGTATAAACACTTTCTAACACTTCTGAAACAATAGTAAATTCACAATCATCGACATAGTCCTCATCAATATATAAGAGCGAACCTGTATCGTCATATTCGTGATCATAAGAAAGTTTAGTTAACACATATTCTGCACAGGCATCAGCAAAATAATACGCTTTTTTCGAATGCTCGTATGCCAAACTGGTTTCACCGCCATCTAAAACTTGCATTGAAACACTGCTCACAATAAATAGTAAGACTGCTGTCATCAACAAAACAGATGTTAGCGCCACAAAACCAGAATTATTTTTTTTACTAAAAAATCTCATATTACTCTAGTTCTTCTTCTGAGGTACCCAAAATTTCCTCGGCTTCAGAAATTGCCTCAGTAATTGCATTTAACGCATTTCGGCCACTACGGCTTACTTCCTCATAAGCTTTTATTTTTTCCTTACTATCCAATAAATTTAATGTAATCTGTGTAATTACACCCAACATAATTAATGTCATGGCAAAATATAAAATAAATTCCACCAACGTAAACCCTTTTTGTAAATTTTTATTTTGCATTATGTTTTATTATAACAAAACTATCTATTCCAATTTGTAAGCAGAGTTGAAAGCGTAACATCAGATGTTCCGTCTCTAATCGGCCAAGAAACATTACTTTCAATTAATTTTACAACAATTTCCTCCTCGTTATAAGCAGAAGTTGAGATTGTAATTGTTCTGGTGAATGTTCTACCAACGCCAGATTCTCTACCAAGAATAGTTACATCAGAATCACCATAAAATTGCCACACACCATCCACAGAATCTAAACCGTGTGTTCCATTGGTAATATCTTCAAAATTATTATCTCTGATTGATTTGACCGCCTCAAGCCCTTCCTCGGCAAGTAAAATTCCTTGACTTAAATTTTGTGATCTTTCTGCTGTTGTTTGAATATCAATAACGAAAAGACCAATTCCAACAACGCCGATCGTGAAAATTGAAATAGATAAAATGACTTCTAGCAAACTGAATCCATTTTGTTTTTGATTAAAACCTTTCATAATTTATTCAAAATTTTCACAATCACTACCAATTTCAATCAAACCTGATTCACAAATTGAAATATCTTGGCTTATTACACCTTTTGTCAAGGTTATAACAACAGAATCACTCGGCATACCTGTTCCTTTATCAAAAGATATTTTTTTCAAACCCAGTTTGTCAAAATCAACAGTGATTCCCTGCAGATTATAAACATCATCATCGTCTAGTGAATCTTTATTATACTCACCGTCAAACAAAACATAAAAATTGTCGTCTTCACCGTCTTCAAAAGCAACTCCAAAACTTTCGTCATTGCGGCGATACAAAGAATAGGCCTGAGCTTTTTTTAGGGCAGAAAAAATTTCGTCAGAAGTACTTTTCATAATCTGCGTATTATAAAAATCAACAGTCATAGGGACAGAGAATGCGGCAATGGTCGTAATTATTCCGATTATTATCAGTATTTCTATAAATGTGAATCCCCTATTTTTCATTGTTTTTGATTAACGCAAACTTCCAGACAAAGTATAAATTGGCAAAATAATAGATAAGGCAATAACACCAACAATAATACCGATTGCGATAAGAAGAATTGGTTCAAGAACAGTTGGAAGATTTCTGGTCTTTGTATTAATTTCCTTATTATAATATATAGCCAAACTTTCAAATGAACCCTCTATTGTTCCCGTTTTCTCTCCAACAGTTATAATACTGATAAAGTTTCCTGGATATAATTTTGGAAAATCAGAAATAGAATCAGACAAACTTACGCCTTTTATTAGACGTTCTTTTACATAGTAAAAGGAATCTTGAAACGGAACATTGGCGCTTTCCGTACTTGCGATCTCAAAAGCCTCGTTTATTGTCAGACCGCTCTTTAGCAAAACGTGCATTAATTGAGAATATAAAGCCAATTCATATGCGCGCACTAAACTGCCAAAAAACGGCGTCGCCAAATAAATTCTTTGTAAAATCCTCCTTGTGGATTTAATTTTAGAAATTGTCATAAACAAGGCAAACAAAACTAATACTCCAAAAATAATCCAAATTGAATATTCTTTTACAAAAACAGCTGTCGCCAAAACTACGCGAGTCACCAACGGCAATTCTATTTTCATTCCATTAAAAACCGGAATAAGTCTGGGCAAAATAAACACAGCAAGTCCTGTACCAAGCATAATTGCGGCAGTAAAAACAATTTTTGGATATAAAGTTACAGATTTTACTTCTTGTCTTAATTGTAGGTTTCTCTCCAACCAATCAGCCAAGAATAAAAGGTTATTAACCAATGTACCAGAAACTTCACCGGCTTTTACCATGCTGATAAAAACGCTTCTCAATCTGACACTGGATTTTTCCAAAGTAGTCGATAAAGGAGTTCCGCGATTTACATCGTTTGCCACTTCATCAAGAAGTTTTTTCATTGTTGCGGATTTGGCTTGTGTTCTGAGTAATTGAACAGATTCATTTAAAGTAACACCGCTACGAAGCAAAATTGCCAAATCTCTCGCAAAATTGATTTGATCTTGCACTTTGGCTTCTACTTGAAATGATAAAAAATTTGATGCCATAAAATTATGCGATTGGATTTAATAATTCGTTTAATGTCGTCGTTCCATTAATCAGATGATATATTTCCCAATATTCCATTGGCTTCATTCCCTTTTCGATTGCAGTTTTCTTTATATCTTGTGCCAAAGAATTCTTTACAACCATCGCCCTGATATCATCATCAACAACCATAACTTCAAATATACCAACTCGACCTAAAAATCCAGTATTTCCACACATTGAACAACCGGTTCCTTCGTAGAAATTTATATTTTCAATATCATAATTTTTTCCATCAGGACTTTTTTCTACTATTTGATCAACAAATTTATTTGCTTTCAAAAAGGTCATTTCAGCCGGGGTTGGTTTATGAGCAACTTTACAATATGGACAAACTCGCCTAACCAATCTTTGTGAAATAACCATACTAAAAGATGTTGCAATTAAAGAAGGATCAACATTAAGTTCTGCCATACGAGAGAAAACCGTGGCAGTATCGTTGGCGTGTAAAGATGAAAACAAAACGTGGCCAGTAAGAGCGGCGTTAACGGCAATAGAAGCGGTTTCAGCATCACGAATTTCTCCGACCATAATCATGTCAGGGTCTTGTCGGACAATAGAGCGCAAACCATTCGCGAATGTTAGGTTTTTCTTTTCATTAACCTGAATTTGTTGGATTCCGTCCATGGCGTATTCAACTGGATCTTCAATTGTTACAACATTTAACTTTTTCTTATCAACCAACTGCAAAATTGCATAAAGTGTTGTTGTTTTACCGGAACCTGTCGCTCCAGTTGTCACAATCATTCCGCTTGGTTTTGCAATCATTTCTTTTAACTTTCTCATGTCTTCTGGCATGAGACCCAAATCATCCATAGATAATCGTCGCGATTTTTCGGCCAAAATACGCATAACAATATTTTCACCGTTTGTAACCGGCAAAATTGAAACACGAACATCAAATTTCTCGTTTTTTGAGGTGTGATCAAATCGACCGTCTTGGGCCATCCCATGTTCATCGGTTTTCAAATGAGACAAAATCTTTATTAAAAAGACAATTTTTGGATGAATTTCTAATGGATAAGAAGCAACTCGTCGTAGTAATCCATCAATACGAACACGAATACCAACATCAGCTATATTCGGCTCAATGTGAATATCAGACGCCTTGTTTTCATAAGAATAATCAACAACCCGATTTACCATTTTTACGATTACATCTTCATTTCCTGTTTTCTTGAATTCCTCAACAAATTCACGAAAATCCTGTGGTAAATTGTTTTTATAAAACAAAAGAAATTTTTGAATCGCAGTTGGAGTTGAATAAAAAACTTGTGCTGGTTTCCCAACAACTTTTTCCAAGTCTTTTATAAGTTTAAAGTTTCCTGGATTAGTTGTGGCGATTTTAAATGAATCGTCAGATTCATGAAAGATTAATGCTTGTTGAGCAGTTGCGACTTCTTCTGGGAGATAAGTTAGATAGCTGTCTTGGATGCTTTCATGATCAAGATCAATATATGGGAAACCAACAGCAGTCGCGATTGCATTGCCAAGAATTTGTTCAGTCAAAAAACCTTCTTTGATGATGGCTTTTTCTACTGAAATATTTTCTTTTTTTGTCAATTCAAAAGCCTTTTCAAAATTTTCAGCTGTAATTATTCTGCTTTCAACTAAAGCTTTTTTTAATTGTTCTTCTCCCATTTATTTTTATTAAAGATCTAAAACCAAACCAAAATAATTTGTTATTTATCGAGTGACGCTAATTACTTCATCATTTTCAGCAAGTGGAGCGCAAACAGTCACGCGGCCACTAGTTTCTTTTACAATTATATAGCCAGTATTAGTTGCACTCTCTGTTATTGGATCAATAGGTATATCTGTCAAATAGCTTGGCTCGTCTACAAGCGCATCCAGAATGACGTCACAGTTGTCGGTCTCTCCATAACGACACACTTCGCCACCCTGACTTGAGCCGTTAACAATACATGTTTGATCATTGAGCAAATCAGGTATAGGAAGCGCAGATATATCCCCACTATTGTCAATTGAATATTGATGAACAGCATTCAAAATCGCCAAAACATCTGATTGTCTTTGTGCATTATTTGCCTGGCCCAATTGTCTAGCTGGATTGATTGCAACAATGACGATTCCCGCGAGAATCGCAATGATCGCAATGACTAACAACATTTCTAGTAAAGTAAAACCTGTATTTCTTATTGTTTTATTCA
>CAYWTD010000042.1:0-4947 GCA_964461185.1 uncultured Candidatus Saccharibacteria bacterium
GGATTCGATCAAATGGAACTATCTAAATTCTGGGACGAAGAAAAAGACACAAAAGACGACAGGTTCGAAGTTGCAAAAGAATTAAAGAAAATTAAGAAACCAAAAACGAGGATTGGTGACTTAATAATCATGGGTAATCATAAATTATTATGTGCTGATTCTACCGACACAAATGCAGTTAAAAAACTATTTGGAAATGATAGAGCCACAGCCCTATACAGTGATAGCCCATTCAACATTGACTTGTCGTATGATAAAGGTGTTGGTAATAAATCTAACTATGGAGGTTCGTTT
This sequence comes from uncultured Candidatus Saccharibacteria bacterium, assembly GCA_964461185.1. Taxonomy (GTDB): domain Bacteria; phylum Patescibacteriota; class Minisyncoccia; order Phycocordibacterales; family JAACPR01; genus JAKLEX01. Next base: position 295 of record CAYWTD010000042.1, read on the forward strand.
GATGATGACAATAAACCACCAGAAGAATTCAAACAATTCTTGAGAGAAGTTCTTATCTCTTCCCTATCAATATCAACCAAGGATGTTCATGTGGGATTTTGGTGTGATGAGGCATGGGTGTGGGTCTTACAAACACTATACATGGAACTAGGAATTAAAAATCGAAGACTTAACGTTTGGATTAAAAACAATGCAAGCCCAACTCCAACTGTCGCGTTTAATAAATGCACAGAATTTTGTGTCTATGGCACAAAAGGATCCCCTTACCTATCAAATCAAGTCAATAATCTAAACGAAATTCAAAACAAAAATTTAGGAACAGGAAATCAATTACTTGAAGATGTTTCAAATATTTGGGCCACAAAACGATTGCCTTCAAACCAAATGGAACATCCAACAAGTAAAAATCCTGAATTACATCACAAGTTTATAATGAGATGTACAAAACCAGAAGACATAATCTTCGATGCCTTTTCGGGATCAGCTAGCACAATGATTTGCGCAGAACAATTAGGTCGAAGAGTTTATTCAATTGAAATTGATCCTGTGTTTTGCGATCTTGCAATTCGAAGATACGAAAGACTTACAGGACGAAAAGTAAAGGTAATCAAAAACTACTATGAAAAAGAATAAGTTCCAAAATCAATTCTTGGATGAATTAAGAAAAGTCCCCATCGTTCAAGTCGCATGTGAGAAATGTGCATTATCTAGAAACAGCGTCTATCGTTGGAAAAAAGAGGATGCTGAGTTCGCTAAACAATTTGATGAGGCACTAGAAGATGGTGTGGCTTTTGTAAATGACATGAGCGAGAGTCAATTACTAAGTTTGATTAAGGATAAAAAGTTTTCTGCTGTGCGATTCTGGCTTAATCATAGACATCCTAAATACAAAGACAAAGTCGAAGTCCAGCACAAAATTGAAGATGATAATCTGACACCAGAGCAAGAAGAAATTGTTAGAAAAGCTTTAAGTTTGGGTTCAATTATTAAAGATAACAATAAAAATTATGGATCATAACAACAATCACATACTGTCATCTGAATTATTCGATCGGATGATAAAGGATCAAAAAGTTAGAAGAGAAATTTGTAAGCAAAGTTTTCTTCACTTCTTCCACCTGCATTTTGCTCACTATGTCACTTACGAAACTGCCCCATTTCAAAAAGAAATGTTCAGTTTAATAGAAGATGGTAGTGAAAATCTATTTATCGTGGCTTTTCGTGGCTCAGGCAAATCAACAATTGTCACAACAGCATATCCAATCTGGTCGATACTGGGCAAACAAGGTAAAAAGTTTGTATTGATACTTTGTCAGACACAGGCCCAAGCAAAACTACACATGATGAATTTAAAACGAGAATTAGAAAATAACGAAGTTCTTAAAAAAGATCTCGGTCCCTTTAAAGAAGATTCAAATGAATGGGCTGCGACATCTTTAGTTTTTTCAGATTCAGGTGCAAGAATAACAGTTGCTTCAAGCGAGCAATCTATTAGAGGGATTAGACATAATCAACACAGACCAGATTTGATAATCTGTGACGATGTTGAAGATCTAATTTCAACCAAAACGCGAGAAGGTAGAAATAAAACACATCAATGGTTGACTGGTGAAGTTATACCAACTGGTGACAGGAATACTCGATTAATTATTATCGGAAATTTACTACACGAAGATTCCTTGTTGATGAGAATAAAAGAATCAATTACTAATAAACAAATCGATGGAATTTTCAAAGAATATCCACTGATAAAAGATGGAAAAATATTGTGGACTGGTAAGTATTCAAATATGGATGAAGTTGAAAAGGAAAAAAGAAAAATTGGAAATGAATTTTCTTGGCAAAGAGAGTATCTTCTAAATATTGTCCCAAGTGAAGAACAGGCGATTCAAAGAGAGTGGATACAATATTACGATAAAGATCCGGTTGGTGATGCATCTCTCCGAGCTGAGCATTCCGTATATGTAGGAGGAGGAATAAAGGTGGGGATTGATTTGGCTATTTCTGAAAAAAGTACTGCCGATTATACTGCCATGGTCCCTATCTTTGTTGTAAATGGTGGTACAGATCTAAAAATTTATGTGTTGCCTAAAATAATAAACAAGAAAATGAATTTTCCTGAAACTGTTATTGTTTGCAAGCAAGTATATAAGACATATCACACAAGTTATGATGGTCCACCAACTCTCGTAATTGAAGATGTGGGATATCAGAGGTCATTAGCGCAACAACTTAAATCCGATGAGGTTTATTATGTCGAAACAATAAGGCCACTTGGAGATAAGAGATCAAGACTTATGGTGATCTCAAGTATGATTAAGGAAGGAAAAATATTATTTCCGAGAGAGGGTGCTGAAGAATTAATAGAACAAATGGTTCATTTCGGCGTAGAAAAACACGACGACTTAGTAGATGCTTTTACTACAGTCATCTTACATACGATCGAAAAACCACCGCAGTATATTGGGTTTTAATCTACACAAGCATAATCCGTTTAGCGATAATCCTCAACAATCATTGAGTATGTGCCTATCGAATTAACGTTGATGTAATATTCACCTGATCCGTAAATTATAGTCTCGTCATTGACTGAGTCTGTAGTATTCATAATTAAATCAGATGGAAACGAGTTACCAATTTTATACAACGAAGCTGAGCATAAGTCCCCAGTACAATTGTATTTAATCTTAAATCGATCTCCTGTTATAACAAATGGTTCAGATTTTTTTGCACCATTACCACTAAATTCAAAAACTTTCTGATAATCTTTAGATGAAGTTTCTTCGGAAACATTTTCAGTAGACATTTGATCAGCAGTTACATCTGTATCTCGTTCAGAATTATTTGGCATAAACGAAATAGCTACACCAATCAAAACAACAGCTATAAATATTCTAATTCCTTTGGACATATTAATTCTTAGTTTTGATCTTACAAAATTATTTGCTGGTGGCAAAATAATTACTGAAGCAATAATAATTAATACTCCTCCGATAACACTACTTGCTAACCCCATCGCTCCAGCAATTAAAAAAATAATTCCAAATATCCAGGCAAGGATATTAGGAAGACTAATATTTCGAATTTCTTTTTTGTTTTCTTCTTGTTCCATATTACTTGATCGGTCTTAATTAATAAAAACACAAAGCCCGCCACAGGTCCTTGGATTGCTCCAAGCATACCAGTTTCCTGATATGGCCGATCAAGCACCCCTATGACGGGTTTTCTATGCTCGATCGGCCTTTTGTATAACCATGCCCATAAATTAATATGAGTTTAGGTCGTTTAACAATATTTAATTGTCATCTAATATAATATCGTAAATATTACATTAGTCTAATTATACTATCGCTGTTTTAGGGTTTTGCTAAGGGTTGTTACCAACAGCTACTGTTTGATGTCTTTTGGCAGAAAAAAATCCCTTGAGGTTGGTGGCCTCAAGGGATCGCTTGCTTGATGATTTGAACTGATTGTTTAGGAAGAACTCCATCAGTATTAATGACGATAAAAGGTAGTTTGGTCTTCAGTAATTCCTGTAAAAAAACTTTCGTTATTTCATCTTGGAATCCACCAATGTCGCCAACGGAATCCTCTACCCTACCACCAGAACGCAGAATTTGAACATCTCGGCTGACAAACAAGAACACTGTTAAATCTGGCCTGAGAAGCTTAGAGAAGTCACTAGCATCAACATCAAGTTTTCCAACTTTGTGATATACAATGGTGCTTAACCAGTATCTATCACAAATGACGTTTTGTCCCGACGCTAATAACTGCCTTATTTCAAGTTCTGCCTCTATCACCGCTTCCTTATAGAAATTATAGTGTTCATACGTGCCTGGTTTGGCATCGACACTTTTCCTCAAAAGACGGTATTTTTCTGGCGGTGTCTTGTATACAACACCATTTAATTCTTCTGCCAACAATCCCGCAACTGTGGTTTTGCCACAGGCATCAATACCTTCTAAAACGATAAACATTTTTAACCTCCTTGTTGAATGTGCTTTGTCGATAACGATACGACAATTTGATTAATATGTCAAATTAAATTTTAACAAAAATTCTATGCTCATATCCAAATGTCTTTAAAATTTGATTATTTTCAGCCACATCTCCGTTGCGCACTCTTGAATTTAGAAAATCTGTCACCTTTATACTATCTGAGTCATCAAAAATAATAGCGCCACCACCACAACACATTTTTAGTGAATTATCCCAATCTTGTTTATATATCTCCGAGTGATGACAACCATCAATATGAATCAGGTCAAAACACCCCTTATCGTTCGAAAAATAATTAGGAACGGTCTCGATAGAATTACCCCAGAAAATATTAATTTTTGTTTTTTCAAAAAGACTTTTAATATATTCGAAACACGGTCTCGAATAAGCGTGTTCACCTAAGTCAAATAAAACATATTCAGCATGGGGATTAGTTAACAGCATAACCAAAATACTATGTCCCGCATTAAAACCAATTTCGCATATTCTTTTCTTATTCTGAGAAACTACGGAATAATTTTTTCTTTTATTTATTAAAACATCCCAAGGTTCAAACGTTAGGTGTTTATATACGCAATTACCCTCCAATGGTTCACCAGTTTCAATAATGATTTTCTTTAGATCATTACAAATTTTCTGATATTCCTTTTC
>CAYWTD010000043.1:0-4726 GCA_964461185.1 uncultured Candidatus Saccharibacteria bacterium
TGAGCAAAAAATCAAGGATAAAAATGCCATCGTTTGGAAAATTGGCGCACAGGCAATTGTTTCTCTTTCATTTGGAATCATTATTTGGTTCTTGATACGACCAGTTCTGTCTGGTGCGATGCAAATTGGTACTTTTGTTTTTGTTCTTGCGGCAGCCGTTGGTTTGCAAGAATCAGTCATTGGATTTTTTATGATGATTTCCAGACAATACCAAGATATAAAAGCCGTCAGCACTTTCATTGAAATACTAAAAGAAGAGAAAAAAGTAACCTGCCCAATTAATAGCTTTAAACTTTCTCTAAACAGAGCACCAGAAATAGTTTTTGAAAATGTTTCGTTCGCTTATGCTTCAAAACCAGAAATGTTTATTTTAAAGAACTTAAATCTAACAATAAAATCTGGCGAAAAATTGGCACTGGTTGGTATTAATGGCGCCGGTAAATCAACATTTATAAAACTTTTGTGTCGTTTTTATGATCCAACTGAAGGCCGAATTCTAATTGATGGTGTTGATTTGAGAGAAATTGATTTGAATAGTTGGTATAAATATGTAGCTTTGTTATCACAAGATTATGTGACTTACAAATTTTTGGTTAAAGATCTAATTCATCTTGGTAAAGACGACGCTTTAACCGACCAAGAAAAAATTTGTGATGCAGCGATAAAATCTGACGCTGATGAATTTATAAAAAAATGGGAGAAGACTTATGATCAACAAATCGGGGTTGAGTTTGACGGCGGAGTTGATCCTTCTCGGGAACAAAAACAAAAATTGTCTTTAGCTCGAGCATTATTTAGAAATGCCTTCGTTACTATTTTGGATGAACCAACGGCCAGTGTTGATGCGACAGCAGAGAGACAAATTTTCGAACAGTTAGAAAAAAATATGAATGAAGAAAAAACTTTAATCTTGATTTCTCACAGATTTTCTACAGTCAGAAATGCAGATAAAATCGCAGTAATCGACGGACAAAATATTATTGAGTACGGAACTCATAATCAATTGATCAGAAAAAACGGATTGTACAAAAAGATGTATTCTACCCAAGCTGCCGGATACAAAAACTAGATAATTTTTTACTTGCAAATTTTTCTAAAATGTTGATAATGCCCCTTATATGCAAGAAATTAAACAAAAAATCGTCGATAATAAAGTCACATTGGGGATCGTGGCCGCGACAACAGTATTAGTAGTAATTTTAGGTATTTTCATTGCGAACGGCGGTTTCAAGAATGCGGATAATCAGTTTGCAGGTGTCGCTGGTAGTTTTTCAGAGGATGAAAATAGTGATGAAAATTCAAGTACTTTGAATGCTACTGTTTTACCAAAAATAAAATATCCAGTTTTTGCCAACCCGGATATGTTTGATCATTCTGGAAAAGTAAATTCATGTGGTGATGAAATAATTTGGATTACAACAAATGTTCTTCAGCCACAGTTTGTTTGGAGAGCAACGTTAGATGAAATGATCAATTCAAAATTGAATCTAGGATATTTACCAGGAAACTTTTTGGCTAGCCAAAAAAACATCAAAATAGAAAAAGCGATAATCGAAAATGGTGTCGCCAAAGCTTATCTAACAGGAACACTTGATTTTGAAAGCAAAGACAATTGCAATCAGAATAGAATAATTTCACAAATCACTGAAGCCGGAATGCAATTTGGTAATGTGCGATCAGTCCAAGTCTATTTAAATGGGGAACTACTTGGTAATTAGTCTTTTATAGAAATAGATAAATTGGTGTATAATATTATCTTATTAAAAGATAATTAATTATTATGACGACGATATATATAATTTTGGGTGTTTTGGTTGTAGTTGCGATTTGGATGGTTTCAATTTACAACAGATTTGTAAGTTTAATAACTCGAACTGATGAAGCGTGGTCAGACATTGATGTTCAATTAAAAAGAAGATACGATTTGATCCCAAATCTTATTAACACTGTTTCTGGTTATGCATCTCATGAAAAAGAAACTTTGCAAAAAGTAACCGAGGCTCGTACTTCTGCTATGGGAGCACAAACTGTTGAGGATCATGCAAAAGCAGAAAATGCTCTTTCTCAAACATTGAAATCATTGTTTGCTGTTGCAGAATCTTATCCAGATTTGAAAGCAAATGAAAATTTCTTGGAATTACAAAGAGAATTATCAGATACAGAAAATAAAATTCAGGCTTCACGTCGATTTTATAATTCAAATGTTCGTGATTTGAATATTGGTATTGCATCTTTTCCGCAAAATATTATCGCCAATATGTTTAAGTTTATGAAGAGAGAATTCTTTGAATTAACAAACGAAGAAGCAAAAGAACCAGTACAAGTAAAGTTCTAAAACGCTCTTATGGCGGCAAATTTATACACAGAACAAGAGAGAAATGTTAAAAAAACGTGGTTTTTGATGACTTCGTTTCTTGTTCTTGTTATTTTTCTTGGTTGGAGTCTAAGTTATTTTTATGGCGAGATTGGAATTTTCTACATTGCCATATTTTTTAGTTTGGGAATGAATTTGGTCAGTTATTACAAATCTGACAAAATCGCTCTGGCTGTTAGCCATGCAAAACCAGCTGATGAAAATGAATACAAGGAACTTTATCGTCTTGTTGAAAATTTGTGTATTGCCGCCGGTCTAAAAAAACCTCGTCTTTATATTATCGAAGACGATTCTCCAAATGCTTTTGCAACTGGTCGAAACCAAGACAATGCCGCAATTGCTGTGACAACCGGATTGTTGAAAATTTTGGACAGATCAGAATTAGAAGGAGTCTTGGCCCACGAATTAGCGCATATTGGTAACAGGGATATTTTGCTCCAGACGATCGTCGTCGTTTTGGTTGGAATAGTGACTTTGTTATCAGATATTTTTATTCGTTCCAGATTTAGAGTTGGTAGAGACAGAGATAGCGATCAAATCGGTGTGATTTTGGTTGTGGCAGGAGTTGTGATGGCGATTCTCTCACCGCTTGTTGCAACGGCGATTCAATTGGCAATTTCTAGAAAAAGAGAATTCTTGGCTGATGCAACCGGCTCATTAATCACTAGATATCCTGATGGTCTGGCAAGTGCTTTGGAAAAGATTTCGGGATATGGAAAAGGAATAAAAGCGCAGAACCATGCTACGGCACATTTGTTTATTACAAGTCCGCTTGGTGGTGATTTGGATCACAACGGAATTCCAGATTATAAGGAAGGAAAGAAAAGAGGTTTCTTTAATAAACTTTTTAGTACTCATCCACCAGTTGAAGAAAGAATTTCCGCATTACGCGGATTAAAAATTTAATAGTTAATTTATAAAATGGAGAGATGCCAGAGCGGTTGAATGGGCCACCCTGGAAAGGTGGTATATCCGAAAGGGTATCGCGAGTTCGAATCTCGCTCTCTCCGCCAACCTTACTTAACCTTTTAAATAAAAATAATAATTTTGTTATAATCTAAGACATGCAAAACGAATCTCAAAATGATTTATTTTGGTCATATGATATAAAAGATATAGAAAATAATTTAGGCACAAGTATTGAAAGTGGTTTGGATGAATCAGAAGTAAAATCTAGATTAAAAAAGTGGGGAGCCAACATCTTTGGTCAAACCAAAAAATTTTCCAAGGTAAAAATCTTTAGTTCTCAATTCAAAAGTCCATTAATATTCATATTGATAATCGCCGCGATCACAACTATTTTTCTCAGAGAATGGCTAGACGCTTCAATAATTATTCTGGCCATAACGGTAAATGTGATATTGGGTTTTTATCAAGAAAATAAAGCAGAAAATTCTCTGTTGCATTTACGTTCATATATAAAAGAGAGAACCAGAATCATCCGTAATGGCAAAGAAAAGGAAATTGATCCCTCAGAATTAGTTGCCGGTGATTTGATTCATTTAATGTCTGGAAACAGAGTTCCGGCCGACGCGCGAATAGTTTTCAGCAATAATTTGTCTGTAGATGAATCAATTCTGACTGGAGAGTCTCTGTCAGTTTCAAAAAGCACAGAAGTTTTGTCAGAGGCCGCCCCTGTCTCAGACAGAAAAAATATGGTTTTTGGTGGAACACTGATTACAAACGGCAGTGGAATGGCGATTGTGGTTTTGACTGGTAATAAAACAGAAATAGGTAAAATTGCAAATCTTGTATCAGAAACTCACAGTGAAAAAACTCCATTACAAAAAGCCGTTTCTCAATTGGCGTGGATTATTGCAATCGGGCTATTGGGAATTGTTATTGGAATATTTTTTCTAGGTATACGCAGGGGTGAACCCGTTTTTGATATTTTCTTGACTTCAATTGCTGTTATGGTTGGTGCTATTCCAGAAGCGTTACCAATAGGTTTGACCGCTGTTTTGGCTGTTGGAGTTGAAAGATTGGCAAAGAAAAAGGGGATAATGAGAAATTTATCTGCGGCAGAAACTCTGGGATCAACCTCGGTAATAATGACCGACAAAACAGGAACTTTGACAGAAGCAAAAATGAATCTCGTTAATATTTTTTCAAAAGATAATTTATTAACAGAAGAAAAAGTTTATAGCATATCTGAAAGAATTTCCGCTCAACAAAAAAATATTTTGTTACTAGCTTCAATGAATACAGACGTTCTTGTAGAAAATCCTCAGGATGAACCAGAACAATGGATAATCAGCGGAAACGCCCTGGAAAATAATATTGTAAAATCAGCAGGCGTACATGAATTGCCAGTTGATTTTGAACGACAAAATGGAAAATTTAAAATAATTC
>CAYWTD010000044.1:0-4478 GCA_964461185.1 uncultured Candidatus Saccharibacteria bacterium
TTTTTTCTAAGTCTTGTATAATTTTTATTTGTTCTGGAATATTTTCAGTTGCTCGTGGAAAAGTGATTTTTGTAATATCAATATTTAGACTTTTCAAATCTTCAAAAAATATGGAAGTGTATTTTTCTGTTATCTCACGTGCTTTTTGACCGGTTTCTTTTGCGGCTTTTTCAACTTTATCTTCGCCAGAATCAGCGTCAGAGACTAAGTGCCCAACATCAGTAATATTTATAACTTGTTTTACATTGTATCCTGCATATTCAAACAATCGATGTAATAAATCAGCAAAAACATAAGGACGAGCATGGCCAATATGACTTCTGGAATAAACTGTCGGACCACAGTTATACATTCGCATTTCATCTTTTCTAAAAAAATGTTTGTGAACAGGCTTAAAAAGTTCTTTTTGATCAGACAAATTATTATGCAAATAAATTTTCATTTTCTTAATTCTGCTCTTAAATTACAACCATTTTTTCCACTTGAAATAAGTGAACATCGCCACCATTAATCCGCCCATAATACCCAAAATAATATAAAAATCATGTGGCATATTAATGATTGGTGTTGATTTTGAATTCATACCAAAAATTCCGGCAATAAGAGCAAGTGGCAAGAATATAAAGTTTGTTACCGTCAGAATTTTCATAATCTCGTTCTGTTTTGTGGTTAAAAGAGAATTGTTTGTCTGGCGCAATTCCTTTAGATATTCTTTTGTACTATTCAATTCATTTTTTACTTTTAAATATTCTCCAACAATGCTGTGCAAGTAAAAATCAAAATTACCGCTAAAGAATTTCTCACCAACTGTTGCAAATGATTCCAACACCCCTTTGTGTAGTGAGGTACAATCACTGTAATTTAATAAAAATCTATCTAGTTTTGAAATCTCTTGGACCATTCTTTTTTCATCTCCAGCAAAAATTTGATTTTCAATATCAGCCAACAAGTCTTTGACATTCGCCAATCGATTCTGTAGTGATTTATACAAAAACTGAATCATATAATAAAAAACGTACCCGGCATGTTCTGATATGTTTCCTTTATTTAATATTGAATTTACCTCAAAAACTTTTGAAAATTCTAGTAAAGCATCTACAGTACTGTAGCGAGTCGTGATAATAAATTTTTTGCCGACAATAAAATCAATTTCCTGCGTTTTTTCTGTGTGGTTGTTTAATGTAGAAGAACTTGAAATAGGGAAGAGTAAAATCAAATAAATATAATCTTTGTAATAATCAACCCTGGAACGCAGAGTCGGTGTTAATAATTCGCCGGCCACCATTGGATCAACATTGAATCTGTCTGAAATCTCTTTTATTTCTTCTTGTGTTGGATTTTCCAAATCAATCCAGGTTATATTTTTATGTTTAAATTCATAGATCATTTGAAATAAATTATATCATAGTTTGTTTGACCGCTAAATTGTTTTTTGACATACTTAAATTCGATGAACAAACTCTTTAGAAACTTTTATCTGTACGGGATGATTACGATTGTTTCAATCGTTGTTTTTATTAGTGGATTTTGGGCAGGAAAAGGTGGAAGTTTGTATGATGTAAAAAATTATGTAGAGGGTTCAGTAACAATATCTTCTGATGTTGATTTGTCTTATTTTTGGCGAGTCTGGAGCTTGGTTGATCAAAAGTTTGCCTCATCATCCGATGATGAAAGGAAATCAAACGAAGATCGTGTTTTTGGCGCAATAAAAGGCATGGTTGATTCTTTAAATGATCCGTATACAGAATTTTTACTACCAAAGGAAAATGAAAAATTTGAAACGACTATTCAAGGAGAATTCTCTGGAATTGGCATGGAAGTTGGAATTAAAAATGATTTTATTACAGTTGTTTCACCTTTAAAAAATACGCCAGCTGAAAAATCTGGAATTATTCCTGGCGATATTATCGCCGCAATAGATGGTATTTCTACTGTTTCAATGTCACTTGATGAAGCCGTGAGTAAAATCCGTGGCCAATCTGGTACAAAAGTAAAATTAACTCTTGTTCGAGAAAATACTCCAGAACCTTTTGAACTAGAAGTTACCAGGGCTGTTATAAACATTCCAACCATTGAAACAAAACAAATTGATGATGTTTATGTTATTTCGCTCTACAATTTTTCAGCGAATGTTACATCTGAATTTCGTTCTGTTCTTCGGGAGTTTGTTTCCTTAAAGAAAAATAAGTTAATTTTGGATTTACGTGGAAACCCTGGAGGATATTTAGAGGCTTCTGTTGATATCGCCAGCTGGTTTTTACCAACAGGGAAACCGATTGTCCGAGAAAAATTTAATAGTAGTGAAGAAGAAAAAGTCTTTAGAAGCAAAGGTTATAATATTTTTAATGAAAATTTGAAAATGGTAGTTTTGGTTGATGGGGGATCGGCCTCTGCCTCAGAAATTTTAGCCGGTGCTCTAAAAGAGCATAAAATCGCCACAATCGTCGGAACAGATACTTTTGGAAAAGGTTCTGTACAAGAATTAATAAAAATCACAAAAAATACTTCATTAAAAGTGACAATTGCTCAATGGCTTACCCCAGAAGGTGTATCAATTTCCGATGGCGGGCTAAAACCAGATGTTGTCGTTGACGAAGCCCCCGAAGGTGTGAAATTGGCTGATTATCAATTGGAAAAGGCTTTGGAGTTGCTAAAATAGTTATTTTAGTTAGTATTCTTTTTATATGAAGGTAATTTTGTTACAAAATATCCCAAAATTGGGGCTAAAGAATGAAATAAAAGAAGTTAGTGAAGGACACGCTATTAATTTTTTAATACCAAAGAAACTAGCGAAATTTGCTACAGCAGAAGCGGTTAATAAAGTTAACACAGAGAAAGTTATAAAAAACAAAAAAACTGAATTATTGCATGCAAAGGCTCACGGAATTTTGAATAACCTTAATGGAAGAGAAATTGTTATAAAAACCAAGGCAAATGAAAAATGCCATCTTTTTGCTCAGGTTCATATAAAAGAAATTGCCGACGCTATTGGCAATATTGGTTTTGATATTAGTGAAGATTGGATTGATTTAGAAAATCCAATAAAATCAATAGGTGATTTTCCTATAGCTCTTGAGGCATATGGAAAGAGAGTAGAAATATTATTGAAAGTTGTTGGATAATTTTATACAACGCTAACTACTTTTTTGACAACAATTTTATTGTTGAATCTGGTTTGTCTTTTGCTAGAAAATTTAACAACACCCTCTTTTACAGCAAAAATAGTGTGATCTTTGCCCATTTCAACATTCTTTCCAGGCAAAACCCGTGTTCCTCTTTGACGAATAATGATATTACCGATCTCAGCTTTTTCACCATCAGCTAATTTTACTCCAAGGTATTTTGGGTTTGAGTCTCTAAGGTTTTTTACTGTTCCTCCTGCTTTTACGTGTGACATGTTTAATAAATTTTAAATCGGATTTTATCCCTTTCTGTTAATTAATTGTTCTGTGAGTTTAGAACAAATAAGCAAAAAAATCAAGTCCGTAACGACCGCAAACACTTTTTACAGAATATCTATATTTATAGGCATAATTTTGATTATTGTTGATATTGTCGGCTTGATTTTATTAAAAGACATTAATAAATTTTCTAAAATAGAAATAATTAAAGATTTTTCTGCGGATATTTTTGTCAAAAAAATTGAGAGCGAAAAGGGAAGTGGGGAAATAGTCGCTTCAAAAAATGGTAAAAAATATTATTTTTTACATTGTTCTGGTGTAAATCGTATTAAAATTGAAAATCGGGTTTATTTTTCAACTACCTCAGCGGCTGAAAACGCCGGATATTCTATCGCTGCAAATTGCAAATAAACTAAAATTATGTGAATCTGTGGCTATAAATAAGCTTATTATGATGATTGACAAAAATAGTCGATTTATGTTAAACTTTGAGTACAACTCAGGCAGTACATGCTTGAGTTTTTTAGTTCTCGGCCTTGTAAACAAGATATGCCTTTGAACCTGTGTTCGATAAAAATGTTGCATGCACAGATTGTCATTAATTAAAAAAATATTATATACATTGCTGTAGGATTGTCCTTGCTGGCTTCAGTTGCAACCGCAACCAGTCAAGCAACAGATAATCTAATTTCAAATGTTGAAATAGTTAGTCCTAAAATCGAGCAGGTAGCTGTTTTGGACAAAAAACCAGAAACACCATCTACCAAGCAATTAGTTGAAGAGTATTTTAGTGACATGCCAGTTCTTGTTGATGTGGCTTATTGTGAATCTAAATTCACTCAATATAATCGAGACGGATCAGTTTTGCGTGGCAAAGTAAATCCGGCTGATGTTGGCGTTATGCAAATTAACGAAAAATATCATGCCGTTACAGCCGTACGTCTTGGATACAACATCTATTCATTAGAAGGTAACATGGCATATGCCAGATATCTTTATGAAAATTATGGAACCGACCCATGGGTCCATTCATCAAAATGTTGGAATAAAATTAGAGAGGTCGCTTTTGCAAATTAA
>CAYWTD010000045.1:0-3878 GCA_964461185.1 uncultured Candidatus Saccharibacteria bacterium
CCATTCTTAAGTAAAAGTGACTAATCGTTAATTTTTTGACACATTGTATAAAATAATAATTCTTAAAAAGTGTTAAGTGGTAAAATTGCTTGACAATTGAAATTTCAATTTGAAAGAGCATGGCTTTTTAATGTTTATTTATTTGTTAATGGATTAAGATTACTGGATAGTCGTCTGTTAGATAATAAATATAATATTATTTTGTATTCCAAAATTCCAAACAGGGTTTTAAACAAATAAAGTTCACCAGTCTTTAACGCAATTTTTCTGGACAACGATTTTGTTTCTGACGGGGCAGTGACTTCTGCACGACCTTCTAAAATAGTTTGTTTAAGCCCCGTCTTTTTATCTTTTAATTCAGAAATCTCGCCCTCCAAAGAACTAATTTTATTTTTTATTGTTTCATTCAAGGAATTGGCTCCGGTATTTATGTTTGCAATCGTGTCACCGGCGGTGTCCTTTATTGTATTAACAAATTGAAAACCCAAAACCGCTGGATCAGCATCTTGATCGAGGATATTGCCACCTCGGGATTTTTTCGGATAATCGTTTTTGTCTAAAGGATCTGTTCCTGCTTCAATTTCTTCTTTGTCAGAATATCCATCTCCGTCATCATCATCGTCATCATCATTTCCAATTCCATCTCCGTCAGTATCATAATCAACATAAATTTCTTTGGTTTCAATAATATTTGGTTCAATCGAAACTTTGTTATTCCATCCAGACAAAGTGTTTTTCTTTACATCAACCAGTTTCACATAAATTTGAAGATTACCTTTTTTTGCCGCAAAATCCGCCCAGCCTTCAACCAAACGATTACTAAGAGCAGAAAATTCTTTTGTTTCAAATCTTTTACCGTTTGCATAAAATTCCATTTTTCCGCTAATGTCGCTGTCTGATTGATTTTGAAAAGCAACATAAATTCTGACATTTTCGTCAGCAAAAAATGGCAATTTCGAATACCAAATTCCGCTAACAAATCCGGCGTTTATTTTCTCTGAATCGGCCGCAAAAACTGTGTTTTCTTCAAATATGGTCACAAAGACGAATAGGCTAATTGCAACGCTAAAAAACACAAAAATACGCCACAAAATGCCATGTAAATGACTGTTTGGGGCTTTTTCAGCGACCGCGTATTGCATAGATAATATTATAACAAGAATTTTTTTAAATTAGCGTTATCTTGTTTTTTCTGCTAACTTATTGCTTAATGCTAAAGGTTACTAATCTTACAAAACATTTCGGCACAGAAAGGGTCTTGAACAAGATTTCTTTTAATATTGAACAAAATCAAAGAATCGCTTTGGTTGGTTTTAATGGAACGGGGAAAAGTACGCTTTTGAAAATTTTGTCTGGAGAATTAAAGGCCGACAGTGGAAAAATTGAATTTGGAAAAAATGTTTCAATTGGATTTTTGCCACAAGATACAGATTCTTATAACAAAGAAAATGTTTTGAAATATATCGAGAATTATGTAGGTCAAAATACAGAAGTTTTTTATCGAAATGTTGAAATTATGTTTGCTGGTTTTGCTTTGCCAAGTGAGGTGAAATTCAAAAAAATCGGAGAACTTAGTAGCGGTCAAAAAACCAAAGTTTTTCTTACCGCGATTCTTTTGAAAAAACCGAATATTATGTTGCTTGATGAGCCGACGAATAATTTGGATTTGCCAGCGCTAATTTGGCTTGAGGATTTTTTGCAAAAAACCAGTTCTACTTTTATTGTCGTTTCTCATGATAAAAAGTTTTTGAATAATGTTGCAAATAAAATTTACGAATTGGATTGGAAGGAGAGAACTATTGAAATTTCAAACGGAAAATATCTTGATTATTTGATCAGAAAAGAAAAAGAAAAAAGCCGACAATTACAACAGCACTTACTTCAAAAAGAAGATAAATTACGTTTGACCAGAGTCGCTGAGGCGAAACAAGAAAAAGCACGAATCGGTGCAAAAATGAAAGGACCGGATAATGACAGACTTCTTCGTGGTTATCGTCGTGATAAAGCCGGAGATTCATATCGTGATTCAAAAGTTATTTTTGCGCGAATCAAGAGGATGGAGAAAATAGAAAAACCTAACGAACGCAATGAATTCAAAATTGAAATTAACGCTGAAAACTCTGAATTTAGTCGTGATATTTTAACTCGTGAACTATTTTGTGGATATGGTAGTGAATTCAAAATTGGTCCAATAGATTTGGATGTGCGTTTTGGAAATAGAATTACTATTTTAGGTTTGAATGGTTCGGGGAAATCTACTCTGCTGAAAACTTTAACTGGAAGGATAAAGAAAATTGTTGGAGAAATTTATATTGGTGAAGGTGTGAAATTTGGAAATTTGATGCAAGAGCATGAATCTTTGCCAAAAGAAGAAACTTTAATTAATTTCTTAACAAAGAGAATTGAGTTAGACAAAAGTATTTTACAAAATCATTTATTGCATTTTGGTTTTGGAGAATGGCAGGTAAAAACTAAAATAAAAGAATTAAGTCCTGGAGGTCGCGCCAGATTGTTGCTTGCTTTCTTTGCGACAAGCAGTGTGAACACTTTGATTTTGGATGAACCAACAAATCATTTGGATATGGAAGCGGGTGAAGCTTTGGATAAAGCGCTTGGAAAGTTCGAGGGAACGGTGATTACAGCGACTCATGATCGATTTTTTGTTGAAAAAAATAAAACAGACGTTTTGTATGTTTTGGATAATGGGGTTTTGAATAAAATCAATAATTTTGGTGAATACGTCGCAGAGATGGAAAAGAGAGCGAGAAAACTATTAAGAATGTTGGTGAGATAATTATTCTATTTTTTAAACTTTTTTATTATCCACAAAGTTATTGCTGTTCCCAAAATCGCTCCGGCAATAATTTGAAAAATTGTGTGAATTCCCAAAATTAATCGACTGACAGGAATTGAAAGGGCAATAATTAAAAAAATACTTATACTAAAAATTTTTGCAAAACGACTGCGGGTTGATTTTAAAATATAATTAATTAAAAAAGTTAAAAAGAAAAAAGTGATTGACGTGTGACCGCTGGGGAAAGCGTAACTATCAAGACCAATTAATGCGTTCGCCGGCCTCTCAACTTTTGTTAAATCTTTTATTAATAAAGTTAATACTGCTGTCAGGAATAATGCCAAAACAAATATTTTTAATTGAGTTAACTCTTTTTTCTTTAATAAATATAGTGCAACCAAAATACAAATTCCGCCAATTATTCCCAAACCGGAAATAAAGTAAATGTTGTATGAGGTTGTAATTAAAAATGATTCCACGATGACAATTATAGCAAATCTGTTATTATCGACGAGTAATAAATATGGACAAGATACAGAAAAAGAAAAAAATTGGAATTGATATGGATGACATTCTGATGGAATTTGGGGTTAATCTTTTTAAATTTTATAACGAAAAATTTGGAACGAATTTGTGTTTTAGTGATGCGTGCCGGTATGAATTGGACGAGATTTGGAAATTACCCCGTGACGAGGCGATCAAAATTGTTTTGGATTATTACGACTCTGATATTTATCACAATTCTTTGCCGGTAAATGGCGCCGTAGATTTCATCAAGAAAATAAAACCAGATTATGAAATTTTTATTATCACAGCAAGACCGGAAAAGTATCGAGAAATAACAATGAATTGGATTATGAAGCATTTTCCTGAAATGTTTAATGATGTTGTTTTTACAGGGCAATATCATGGTGCCGAAAAGCCGTTGAAAAAATCTGAAGTTTGCAAAGAACTTGGAATTGAAATATTTATTGACGATGCACTACATAATGTTCGCGATGTGGCGAGTACAGGAATAAAAACTTTTTTGTTTGATAAACCATGGAATAGGGAAGAAACTCCGGAAAATGTAAAAAGGGTGTTT
>CAYWTD010000046.1:0-3573 GCA_964461185.1 uncultured Candidatus Saccharibacteria bacterium
AATTAATAATGTTACTATTTTCTGTTGCTTCACAAAAGACAATATTATAGTTAAGCAAAACCTGACCCGTGACCGTATAATAAAAAACTGGCAATATCGGTAGGAATAATATCAAATTTATATAGTTATTAATTTTTCTATTGAACAGAAATACGTAGGTCAGATTTAAAGAAACAAAAAAGAAAAGAACTTCTATTAATTCAAAAGTGGACCAGGAAAACATTGTAATTGCACTATCGTATAACATTACCCAAACAATCAAGTCGTTGATAACCCAAAAAACAATTAATAAATTAAATACGAAGAAAAAATTAGAAACAAGACCCTTTTTATTATTCAATAGCGCGTATACACCAAAAAATAGTGAAGCAATTATAATTGGCACATGCGAGTAATACACCAACGATACCGGGATTTGTTCATTAACTACCTCGATACAAAATAAAATATTTTTTACAAAATCGGACATAATATATCAATTACATTATACACTACAAAAAAACAATAATAAATTATAATTTAACACAATGTGACTCCTTAACAAATTTCCCCATTCTTTCTTTGGGGTAACCCCACCATTTTTGATTATTTTCTTCCTCTTGTGACTGTATCCTACATATTATCGGAGATATCCCAAAATATTCTTTTATTAGATTAAATGCCTCGATGAATGTACTATTATAAAAATCTGCTTCAGGTCCGACCGTCCTAAAATTTTCAAACAATATCGAATGAACAATAAACAAGGCAAAAAATATTTTGTAATATTTTTTAGAACACGCTCCATTTCTGTGTAACCAATCGGAAAAATTATATATCTGCGTTGTCCTTTTATGTAGAAAAAAATCCAACATTCTGTGGTGAAAATCAACTAAAGATTCACCCCATGTTGTTTTTAAATCTTTAATTTGTTTACATTCTGAAAAATTAAAATCTATTATTTTTAATCCAAACATATTAACCTGCCCAAATCTGTCAGTATTTAAATAAAACATTAATTTACCCAAGGCATATTTGTCCTCATTCTTAGCAACAAAAATATCATCAACATATTCAAAAAGTATTGGTTCTCCTTTAATATCAGAAACTTTTTTTAAAAAAATATCTAGTTCATAGTCTGGAGTAAAAATATTACGAAATAAAACAGCAATCGGTGGTTTATTTAAAAAATCTTTTAATGGTTCCGGAATATCTCCTTTCAAAAAATCATTTACTTTTTTTATAAGATTAGGATCTTTTTGTCTTCGTCTTAATTCCTTGACGGCCTCTTTTGGATCCATATATATATCCTCCTCGTTCATATGAAAAGATTATATCATTTTAATAAAAAAACAGCGCAATGATTCCAAGTCATTGCGCTGGTTAAATTAAGATCGTCCGATACACCCACTTGAAGATCTCAATGAGTACTGTCCATTGAATGGTCCAATAAACATTAGAGATAACAAGAGATGCAAAGAAGATCCGGATGTCCCGAGATCCAAAATGACCGAACTTGCCTTTACGCAAGAATGCGGTCGTCTTGAATGCGTCTTCATACAACGTCAATGCGATGAACGCCGACACGTCATTTTTCTTTATCGCCCAAAGGACGACCAAGAAAATGCGAGCAGGTATCCATGCGACAAATCGTACAAAGATGTTCTTTGAATCAATACGAGCAACCCAGTGCTGACCGCGCTCTTTGACCGCCTCAACAGCGTCAACGCCAAGCCAATCCACCTTTCCGCGCTCATAGATCCAAAGGAATGTCCCGCACCAAATCATGCTAGCCAATGTCATGACAACAAAACCCATGAAAGCGCCTAACCACACAAGTACGAGTGGATAGACAACTTTGTCAAAGTAGTCGTCAGCAATTGAAAGCAGTCCGTGCGCGGTCAACACTCTCACCCAGTAAGCCCTTCCTAATTTCAAGGTTCATCACCTCCTTTCTAACTATAATTATAGCACAAAGTAGAAAAAAAGCAATAGTAAAAATACCCAACAAATACAGGTTAGATTACGACTTTCTTTATTTCAAGATATTCACCCACAATCTTCATAAAATTTTCATTATTTAAATCTTGAACAAAAAATACCCCATTTTCGAGTAGCGGATTTTCTATAAATTCTAATATCCCGACCATTACGCCGACTGCAACCAGAAACAAAGTTGCGTTTGTTTTATCAAAATCCTTATGCTGAGTTTCACAAAAATAACAGACCTTCTTGTTTTCATATAACAACCAAATACCTATAAGGTCAGAGCCAACAACTTTATTGTTGATATTATCAAGAAAAGTCACGTCTGATTCACAAATATCTGGACTTAAGCTTAATCTTTTTTCTAGTCTTTCAAGCGAGACCGGATGTATCGCATAAACAAATTTTCCTGGAATTCCCATAATCCTCGACATAGACAAAATCTCTTCGTGAGGAACAATCATTCCAAATGGATAATTATCTAGTTTCTTAATAGGTGAAATAAAATCCTTTGTGCTTATTGTTTTTAAAATGGCCGGGTCTATATGTTCAAAATATTCTCCGTCTTTTCCACAATATCCAGATTTTATAAATGCAGATTCAGTTAAAAATTGTTTTTTTGACCATGTTATAAATGGTTTTCCATCATCCTTTTCTGGGAAACCAGAATCATATTCTATTTCCACAATTTCTTTTGGAATCCCCTCATCAACAACACCTTTTATAATCAGATGATTTAGTATTCCTGGATTCATACCAAGACATAAAACATGTGTACTTTTAATATGTTTTTTTATAAAACCATGTAGGGTTTTAACAAAATCAGTTACTGGTTCGTCGGAATTAATTGAACAATTCAAATAACTTAATCCCAAATCATCTGCAGCAGACAATATCGGGGACATATCACAATCAGTAAGATCTAGAACTATTGATATATTATATTTGCTTTTTAATTCCTCAAAAAGTCCGTAAACATTAGTGGGTGTAATTTCTTTTTTTAAAAAAATAAAATTGTTTTTTTTAAAATCAACAACCCCCGATTGTTCAATTAAATCTGATTTATCAATCAAAATAACATTAGAAAATCTATTTCTCTTTTTTTCCAGTAATTGTAAAAATGCGCCAGCAACCCCGCCGGAAGCACCTAAAATCAAAATACTTGGTTTATTCGGTAATATTCTCTGCATCTTCAGTTCCAAAATTAATGCACTCTTCCCATTCTTCTAAATCTTGTTCACACGGGATCATTTCTGCCTCACCCATATTGTATAAATCAAGTATGCATTCCTCATTCTGATTTTCTCCACAATGATTTTCTATAGTCTTTGCCTTAACCAAAAATCGATTATAATAAGACTCTTCATCTGTGACACATTCAGATATTTCTGGGTCACACTCTATTGTTAAAAATATGTCGTAATCCAAATTAACATAATACCTAAAGAAACTTGCCAGAAAAGCCACGGCAATCATAAGTAAAACTACTAGAATAAAGTAATCTCGATCTTTTTTATTTTCTACTTCCATATATTTATATATTCTATCAAAATTTTATCAAATCCAAAGGACTTTCCATCATATCTCTATCTCCTCCCAGGCAAACAC
>CAYWTD010000047.1:0-3058 GCA_964461185.1 uncultured Candidatus Saccharibacteria bacterium
AATTGAGCCTTCAAAAGAAGCATTAGAACGTGCAAAATTACATGTAAAATCATATAACTTAGGCGGAATTGACATTAAAACATTCGCTGAGTATTTTCAAAACATTCAAAAGGAAGATTTTATATCAGATGCAGGATTACCTGTACTTCATATTTTCTCAAATATTCTTGATGTCAAAGAAATTGACCTGAAAGATTTAGCCGTCAAAATTGACCAAACAGTCGTTAATGACAATTATATTATTTCCGTAGGCCCCTTAAATTTCACAAACAAGAGAATTGATGCTTTTTACAATTATTACAATGCTCCAATTCTTTATGACTATGAAAATACGCAATATGAATATGGTGGCAACAGACCTTGTACATATAAAGCAAAAATTTACAAATTAGAATATAACGAACAAGGAAACTTAATACCAATAGAATTTTATCCATCGGTTCAATTTCATTCATCATATCAGTTAGATAGTGTTGCTGATAATTTCTCTGATAATGGAATTGAATCATCTACAGAAAGTTTGAATGTTTTCGACACATCTACACCTTTTGATATTGGAGCAAGCGTTTATGATGATATACACCCAATTCTAGCAGTTGTAAACAATATTGTTACACGAGGTTTGCCAACAAAAGCGAGCCCTTTTGTAGAAAAAGTGTTTCAAAAAACTTTCGACTATTCTGAGGATTTTGAAAAATACGGTTCGCTATCATATCCCAAAAAGAAAAACATTGATACTACTCAATTACTTTCATGGTATAATTCAGTAATTACAAAACAAATAGACGTTAATTATTCAAATGTTCATATTGAGCAATTGCAACTTTTGTTTTCTCCAATTGCGATTGCACGAGTTCAGAAGACCATACTTGAAGCTTTAATGACAGATAAGCTGAATATAAATCAAAAAGAATGGAAAATATTAGTTGAAGAAAAAGACGTTCCTTGTTCCGCTATTGCCTTTGCTGATTTAGTTCAGATTTTTAATAATATAACAAAGCTGAGTAAAGAGTATCAGGATTTTAATTTACCTGAGATTAAACTAGACATTATTAGTTCTAGCAATTTTAGAAATTCTGGTTTGCATCTTGGAAAGAATGTTTTTGAGAATGCAAAACCTGTACACCTAAAAACTGAATACGATTTAGTTATTGATGTTGCAATTTTTGATACAACAAATATTGAAAAGGAAAGCTTTAGTAGATTTCAATGCAAAAACAATTGTTATTTTAATATACGCTCTGTTACAGAAATTATTAGCGAAAGAAATATTTATACAACTGATAGAATAGTCTATCGGGATATTGTTTCACAGGATGGTCAAGGGAATTATTCAGATATTGACGAAACTAAGAAACTACTAGAATATTTTTTACAACTGATTTTCAGGAAAAAAAGTTTTAGACCAGGGCAATTACCGATTCTAAACCGTGCTTTACAAAACAAAAACGTAATTGGTTTGCTTCCAACAGGAGGAGGTAAATCCTTAACATATCAGTTAGCATCTATGTTGCAACCTGGGGTTACGTTAATTGTTGACCCTCTTCGTTCATTGATGAAAGACCAATATGATGGATTAATTAATGTTGGTATAGACACTTGTGCGTTCGTAAACTCAACTTTATCAAAAGAGGAAAGAGACGAAGCAGAAAGAAAAATGGAAGAATCAAAACTATTGTTTGTATTTCTTTCGCCAGAACGACTTGCAATTTATAAGTTCAGGGAGAAGCTTAAAAATATGCATGAGTTAAATGTTTATTTTTCTTACGGAGTGATTGACGAAGTACACTGCGTATCGGAATGGGGACATGATTTTAGATTTTCATATTTACATCTTGGGAGAAATCTTTATAACTATGTTCGTGCAAAAAAGGATGAAATCTCCTTGTTTGGCTTAACAGCAACGGCATCTTTTGATGTTCTAGCTGACGTAGAGCGTGAATTGTCTGGCGATGGTGCTTTCCCTCTGGATTCTGAAACAATTGTGCGATACGAGAACTCAAATAGGTTGGAATTACAGTATAAAATTGAGAAAGTAAATGTTGAATTTGATGATGACCCAAATTATGACAGGAATAAAAACATTGATTCTCATTTACCCAGAGCAGTAAAAATTAGTAACAAATGGGGTTTCTTCGATGCAAAACAAGATTTTCTCAAAAATTACATAAAAACAATACCAAACTATATAAAAGAGATTCAGTCAGATAAAGCGATACAAAGAATTAAAAATACTTTTTCGGAACGGCAAGGAAACAGCATCGGAGTAGATACAGAATTAAAAACCAACATTTCACAAAATTACTTTTCAAAGAATAAAGAATATTCTCAGGCAGGGATTGTTTTTTGTCCGCACAAAAATAGTACAGGTATTTCTGTGTATAGTAATAAAGACGCATTACAAGGTTTAGTTCCTGATATTGGTACTTTTTCAGGTGGCGACGATGATGATAGTAGCAAATCTTCCATGGATAATCTAGAACTGTTTAGAACAAACAAACAGCCAATCATGGTTGCAACAAAGGCTTTTGGAATGGGAATTGACAAACCCAATGTTCGTTTTACGGTAAACTTAAATTATTCAAGTTCATTAGAAAGTTTTGTACAAGAAGCTGGGCGTGGTGGTCGAGACAGAAAAATGGCGTTATCTGTTATTTTATTATCTGATTACAAGCTGGCTAGAATTAGTAGAAAAATTCAGAATGGTTCATTTCCTTTGGGGTTACTAAAAGGTAGATGGTTTAAACCTGAAGATTTACAACAAATTGTTAATCACTACAACCTAAAGATAGATGAACAATATCTTGATTACTTAACACCAGAAAATGATTTAGTTAGAATTTTCTGTAAAGAAGGTTCTGCAGAACATGGTAAGTTTTTCGATTTTTTTGATTGTAAGGATGATAAGTGTAGATATTTTAAAAAATGTCCGCTTAAAGGCATTCCAAAAGAAGCTGAAAATTGGATATACAAAGATGATTTATTTGAAATTCTTAACAATCATAACATCTCTATCGACAAAAAATACATTGAATATCAAAATGCTGACTATGAAACT
>CAYWTD010000048.1:0-2966 GCA_964461185.1 uncultured Candidatus Saccharibacteria bacterium
ATTAAATTTCAAGCGGTGTGGTTTATTACTGAATAATTTCTGCGTCTTTAACTTTAATTTGATCCGATAACTCTTTTTCTTGTTTAGCCCTCTTTTCCTCTGGCTCTTTTATGCTTTTTCTTATGTAAATTTCCTGAACAATAGAGAACAAACTACCAACCAAAAAATACAAACCAATCATCGAACCCAAAGTATAAGCAAACATCGCCGTCATTCCAGGCATCACATATGTCATCTGGGTCTGCATGTTTTTCATCACATTTTCAGTAGAAGATTTGCCTTTCTTATCAACAGTTTCTTCTTTTTTCTTTGGCAACATCAAACGCATTTGTGTAAATTGTGCTGCTCCAGCAAGCATGGCAAGCGGTAAACTTTTTCCCATCATATCAACCAGCCCAATAAAAACTGTATTTATCTCGTCAGGCCAACTAACAAAAGAATACAAAAGCTCTTGATTAATATTTGGTAACCCTGCGCGTGAAAAAACATAATAAAAACCAATCAAGAGAGGTAACTGAATAATTAAAATCAAAATTCCAGAAAATGGATTAACTTTATTTTGTCTATACAAATTCAACATTTCTTTACCCATCAATTCGCGATTGTCTTTATATTTTTCTTGAATCTTTTTTAGTGGTTCCTGAATTTGATTCATTTTTATCTGAGTTCTAATCTGGCTCTTGTAAAGAGGGAAGAGAATCATTCTAAAAATGATTGTAAGTATTACAAGAGCAATACCGAGATCGCTCGTAACAAAATCCATCAAAAGAATTAA
The DNA here is from genome assembly GCA_964461185.1 of uncultured Candidatus Saccharibacteria bacterium. Taxonomy (GTDB): domain Bacteria; phylum Patescibacteriota; class Minisyncoccia; order Phycocordibacterales; family JAACPR01; genus JAKLEX01. The sequence continues at coordinate 776 of CAYWTD010000048.1, forward strand.
GGCGTTATAAAATGGCTGAACAATAAAATCAATAAATAATCCTTTCATATAGGTAAAATAATATCTTAAATTAGGATTTTAACCAAGTCAGATGAAATTTGACTTTCAGATATGGATTCAAGATTAGTTTTCAGTGTAATAACATAATCGTTGATTATAATGGGCGAAATTTTTTCAATAACAGATACAACCTTTCTTTTATTTTTGTGTCGAGAAACAGCAGTTTTGGCGATTTTTTTAGGTACAATAATAGCAAACCTTGGAACTCCTAAATTATTTGCCTTTTTCTTTAATAAAAAAAATTCAGAGTGAGCCGTTTTAGCGTCACTACTGAACATTTTTTGCACTTCCAGTGCGGTTATTCTGTTCTTTCGAGAAAACATTAGACTGAAATCTTCTTTCGACCTTTTTGTCTTCGACTTTTCAAGACTCTTTTACCTCCTGTTGTCCTGCTTCTAACTAAAAATCCGTGTGTTTTTGCTCTCTTTCTTTTTTTTGGTTGATATGTAATTGACATAAAAATTAATTAACAGCTTATCAACATGTTTTTAACATAATTAAAAATTTTAGGCAAGTTCTTTAATCCTTATTCGGGTATATAATGAGTCAGCGTTAAATTTATAAAAATGTCAGAGATTCTTGAACAAAAAAATATCTGGGAAGATGCGTTGATCGTCTTAGAAAATCAAGTCTCCAAAGCAAACTTCAACACTTGGTTCAAAGACACTTTTATAACTAAAATAGACGACGGCGTTGTGCACGTTGGTGTACCAAACAGCTTTGTAAAAGACTGGTTGAATAGCAAATTTCACAAAGATATTTTAAAAACTCTCCGCGATATATCTGACGAAATAAGATCTCTTGAATTTACTGTTTGCAAGAACGACAAAGCAAAAAAACCAGTCGCAATAAAGCCAAAAACCCAAACGAACGAACTTCCTCTGGCAGATTTTTATATAAACAAGGAAGACAATCTAAATCCGCGATACACTTTTGATAATTTTATTATTGGTCCATTTAATGAATTGGCTCATGCTGCATCACAGGCCGTAATCAAACAACCAGGAATTGTTTATAACCCATTATTTATTTATGGAAATACTGGGAATGGAAAAACTCACCTTGTTCAGGCAGTAGGTAACACAGTAAAAACACAAAATCCAGAAAAAAGGGTTTATTATCTTACTTCAGAAAAATTCACAGTCGAATATATAAACGCAGTGCAAACAAACAAAGTCAGCCTCTTCAAAGATAAATATCGAAAATATGATGTTCTAATAATGGATGATATTCAATTTTTATCCGGCAAAGAAAAAACCCAAGAAGAACTATTTCATTTATTTAACACTTTGTACGACAACAATAAACAGATTATTTTTTCATCAGACAAACATCCAAATTTCATACCTGGTTTAGAGGAAAGATTGAAATCTCGTTTCAACCAGGGGATGATGGTTGATATCACCGCCCCAGACCATGAATCACGTATTGCTATTTTGAAATCAAAGGCAGAAAAGAACAATATCCGTCTAGACAAAGATACTTTTGATTACATCGCAAAAGCTGTAGAAGGTAACATTAGAGAGCTAGAAGGAGCCGTAAATTCGATTATTTGTCAGACTCAACTAAAGGGAAAGGCCTTATCTTTTAATGAAATAAAAGAACTGATAAAAAATAGCGCAAAACCAAAGAAAATGGTTTCCGTTAACGAACTTATAAAAATCGTCGCTGATTTTTTTAACATCGAAGAACAGAGTGTTTACGACAAAACTCGTCGCAAAGAAGTCGTCAGACCTCGTCAAATTGTTATGTATATACTTCGTGAAGATTTCAACATTTCATACCCAACAATTGGCGACAAATTAGGTGGTCGTGATCACACAACAGTCATTCATTCATGTGAAAAAATAAAAAATGATTTAAAAAATGACAACACTCTTTCCCAGCAGCTGAACCAGATCCGGTCGATGTTGTAATTTCAGAAACTCTGGAAAAGCTGTGGGGAAGTGTGGTGTTCGTTGTTAAAAAGTTTTCCAAAAAAGTGGATAAAAATACTTATCAAAAAAAGTTATCAACATAAAAATTAGTTACCAATTTTTTATCCACAGTTTCTTTAGAAAAATTTTATCAGATTAGCTTTGTTTTATTGGTTAATCTGGACTTATCAACAAATCCACAGGACTAATAATAA
>CAYWTD010000049.1:0-2947 GCA_964461185.1 uncultured Candidatus Saccharibacteria bacterium
TGTTAGAAATGCTTTTGGTTATAGCTATCATTGCCATACTAGCGGCTATCGTCATTGTTGCCATCAATCCTAGTAGACAACTAGCTCAAGCTAGAAATGCACAAAGAGCCAGTGATTTGAATGCGATACACAAAGCTATTCAACAATACTATATAGATGAACTGAAATATCCTTGGCAAGAAAGTGGTTATGATTCGGATAATTATCAAGTTCCAGACGAGACAGCTGCTTACGAAATTTGCGGCACTTCTACAGGTGATGATGGTGATTGTGTCGATCTAGAAGATTATCTAGTTCCAACCTATCTTTCCGCTCTACCAACAAACCCTGCTGGTGGAAACTATGTTATGGCTATAGAAGGTACTTCAAAACTTTCTCTTGGTGCTCCTGGAAGTGGCGACCAAGATCTTGCCCCTGTCTTTATTGGTAATAATACTCATGTGGAAGAAGCTGCTGGTTTAGATGGAGGTGGTGATACAGAATCGTGTGCTGACCTAGACGGAGACGCTAGAAGGCTGTGTGATTTGGAGGAAATTAATGATGCAATTCTTGCTTATATTGATGATAACGGACACGCTCCTTATTTAGCTGATGCTGGGTGTGGAGGAATTAATAATGGCCGAGATGACACTTGTCAATCATGTGAAACCGGCGGACTATTTATTGATAGCTGTTGTCAGCCCTGGAGCATGTTAGCTTCTGAACTCTCAAGTTATATTAGTCCGTTACCAACTGATCCATGCGGAGAGGACTGTTATATCCCTAGTGAGCCTGGTGAAACATTTTTCACATATTACTATGTTGCGCCACAAGCGTTGTATGATTATTGTTTAGACAATGATTGCTATTCAAACAATGCATATGGCCTGGGATCATATATCAATTCCGATGGGGTAAGCCATGGTAGTGATTACGGTTTTGGCTCTTGGTAAGATAGTTTTGAAATTAAATGTCATCTTTGTTAAAAATAATTTCCGCTTTTATCAGTGTTTTTGCTAATGGTAGAAGCGAAACAAAAGTGTACTTATTTTTTATTTATTTTTCCGTTCTAATTTTACTTGCTTTAATTTTTAAAAATAAAAAAATAAGTAAAAAAGTTAAAAATATCAGCAAGCATACTTTTTTTATTAGTATGATATTTGGGCATATTCTCGGTGCTGTAGTTTTTTTGAATTATGCAGATCGCTATGGTTTTGATGCAAACGATTTTGTTCTGACATTCAATAATGAGGAAATTTCAAGCTCGCAATTATCACATAATCATGTTTTTAAAGGTTCTGTTGGTGTCGTTTTGAATGTTTTTAACAAAGGTGTCTATGAGAATATTGATGCAGGGTTACCTTTTGTTGGATTGATTCCTGAGTATTTTTTATGGATTGGTTTGGCGCTAATTCTGGTAGCAACGATTTCTTGTCTCATATACTTTTCTGCACTTATTTCAGACAAAATTAGTCCTGTTAAAAAAAGTTTTTTTCTACTGGGGTTTGCATTGGCCACTTTGCCTCTTTTGAAATCAATTGCTGATGGGGGGATTTTTCTAGCTAGCATTTTACCAATTTTTGCAGCATTATTGTTTGGAATTTCTGATAATAAAAAACAAATTAAATTTCCAGCAATTATCGTTTTTATTTATTTGATCTGGACGGCAATTGCTTGGAAAAACTTTTTCTTTGAAGAAAATTATCAATTAACCGCGCATTTATTATCCGGAATAATCCCGTTTACAGTTTTAATGATTATTTTCTCACTAGAAAAATTTGCTGTAAAAAGGACGACTTATCTTTTCGGGGTATTGGTTATTTGTTTAACTGTGTTTTATCCAATGTACAATGAAATCAGCGAATTATCCAAATATTTGAACCATAATTCGACGGGCGGCACGGTTGGGCTTTATGAAACATCTGATGAATCTCCCGGAGAATTAAAATCTACATTAGGAAATATGGATTTCTATAATATAAAAAAAGGTTTTTCAATCGGTGAAATTATTGAAAAATATAATTTGCTAGATAATATTTATCCAGTGGCAGTTCCTTGGAAAACTTGTGTGCCAACTTCTTTCGGAGATATATACACTTTTTCTTTAAATATAGAAAGTGATCAAGTTGCCGATCTGAAAAAGATTGAACAAGAAATAAATAGAAATAAAATTAGCCAATTTAACAAAACAGAAATAAGATTTATTGAAGAGGTTTCTGGAATTGCAAAATATATTGTTCTCGTAAACATTAAACCTTGCTTACCTAGACATCTAAATATTATTCAAGAGTTTCTAAAGGGCTATTTTAATGAACCGTTTTTTGTCTATAATATAAGAAAAAGATAATGCAAGAAATATTTATAGAAGTTTTTACCTTTTTAATTCCACCGATGGTTGTGAATGGATCTTTAAATTTTTTACACCCGCTCCGAAAACAGTCTAATTTTTTCGCAAATTTAGATAAACCGATTGATGGTAATAAAAACTTTCTTGATGGCAAAAGAATTTTGGGTGACTCCACAACTTTTCCCGGAATTTTTGTAGCCATAATTGTTGGTCCAATACTTGGATATTTTGTTTACTCCTCTGTATATTTGGGTCTAATTGCTGGAATTTGTACATATTTGGGTCACGCTTCTGGTAGTTTTATTAAAAGACGTTTTAATATTCCTGATGGTAAATTTTTACCAATTATTGATCACAGCGATTACGTGATTTTTACTGGGCTTGTTTTTTTATTAATCGGAATGATATCGCCCAGGATTTTCTTGATTTCTTGGTTTACGATTTTAATAATTCATCCAGGGTTTTGTTATTTTGGTTATAAATTAGGAATTAGATCAGAAATACTTTAATTATCGATTTTTTTATTTTTTTCTATAAAAAATTATTATTGATAAGAAAAGAATTAATACTATTCCGGAAGAAAATCCAATCAAGCCGTATTTTCCAGTGAAAATATAAGCG
>CAYWTD010000050.1:0-2425 GCA_964461185.1 uncultured Candidatus Saccharibacteria bacterium
AGCGTAATTTGATGCCTGCCAACCAATAAAGCCGATAACAGTAATTCTAATTATTGAACCGAGAAAAGTAAAAATAAAGAAAGTTTTAATTGGAATATTCCACAGACCGCCGATAATTGTTGCGATAAGTCCAGAAAAATTTGGCAAAAGTCTCATCAAGAAAAACATGGCAATTGAGCCCTTTTCGTTAGCCGCAGAACTTTCTTTTACTTTACCAATAATTTTTTGCAGGCGGCCATTTTTTTCATTGTTTATTGTTAATCCATATCTGACGATTAGGTAAATTGGTATAGATCCAACAGCAACGCCGAGAGAGGCTGGGAGAACCAAGAAAATAACAAAATAAATAAAATTAAAAACGGTAAGCGGTTCACTCAGCATAAACCCGCCGATCATCATTTGCGCCAAAGTTGATGGAATTATAAAAATGACTTCTTCTATAACAGATATGGCGAATGATGAGTAGATAAAAAATAATGTAGTCACGGAGTTAATTATAGTTATCTTTAAAAATAATGCGAATTATTCAAAATTTAAATCCCCGCTAAATTAATAGCGGGGATTGGTTGGCGATTTTTATTCGCCAAAGATTTTGTCGCGACCGTATGGGACAGACTTCCTGGGGAAGAGAAGCATAATCGCTTTTCTCCCCGAAATTTTGATGGCACCTTCTCCGATTCGACGCCATCCCGTCTCCATGTCGATGATGAGGAAACCATCGTGCTTTTCAAGTATTTCCCACTTTCGACCACAATAGACTTTCCGCGAAACGATTTCGCAGTCCACCTCGACAATTGTGTCCGAAAGTGAAATCGACTCGATTACACCACAGAGCTGTTCGCGTTCTGGGTGATACAGGACGACTTGGCCGCCGATGTAAGGATTCAGAATCTTTTGCTTCAGTTTTTCTCCGCGTTCCGATGTTCTGTCGTTACCCTCGGGCCGAAAAAACTTCCATATACTCCTCATTCCTTGCTCCTTTTGTTGTTATTATCCTTCCAGTTCCGAATAATATATTACAACTTTTACAATATATGTCAATAGTAGATATTTTGGTCCAAAATTTACGGATACTTTTTTGTTGACCCGCGGTTTGTTATAATAAAACAAATATATATTAGTTAATTTAAAAATATGGGATTTGAACAAAATAAAAATATTTTCGATACTGCAGATGGATCAGAATTAGCCCTAGATACCAGGCAAGCGCTTTTGGATTTAATTAAGTTAAAAAATTATGGAGGTTTGGATAATGAAAAAATAGAAACACAATTGTTATTTATTAGAGAAAAAATTCAGAAACTTTTTGAAGAAAATGATCCTTTGGCTGGTGAACTAAGTGACATGTTGAAAGGTAATTTTGGTGGTTTTAGAGAAGCGGGAGAAAGTTTTGAATAAATGTCGAAAGTTTTTTCGACGAGAAAATATGATATCTTTTCAGATTATCGTTTTTTTAAATTGGTGGACATCGTACGAAATAATTGGAACCAAATAGAAATATGGGTTTTAGATAGGTATGATAAGTTGTTTAATCTAGAAAAGGGGGAATTATGCTCTCTAGGATAAGAAAAATAGATATCACATGTCGTTAATTAAGTGATATCATTAGACCGTGAACAAGATAAATAAATTCCTTCTCGGATATTTGAGGAAAGATCTATTATTAAGAGAAAAGTGGTGGCACAGATTACTTGTTGTTTGTTATATCGTATTTATGATTTTTATTTTTGGTTCTCTAGTAGTAACTAAAGAACACATGATTCTAGACTATCCCCAATGGAATATGGTTAATATATTGGGAGAGCGAATCGATTCAAATCTTCGCTCTGTTTCAGAGATTATTAAATCAGGAGAGAGGGTAGGGAATGTCGGTGCCTCATCTTACTCTTTCAAAATTTCTGATTCAGAGTCATTATTTAATGATGGTTTTAGAAAAGATATTTACTGTTCAGATCAAATTTATAACCACATCGGAGATATTTCCAATAAAAGGGGGATAGTGCATTTTTATATTGGTGGTAAGGATGTACCATTTCAGTATTTCAGGGATAATATTAAAGATAATAATGTTGATTGTATTTTAGTAGATTCATATGAAAACTCTCTAAATCAATACATTATGACTGGTGATAATAAACAGTACTTCCTTAGGTCAGATGAGGACTTTTATTTCGGTCTAAATTTTGATGATAATTTAGGGTTTTATAAAATCGCAGTTATAAAAACTACGTTTTTTATTATCATTGACCTGATTTTTGCTTTGGTTCTGACTTTAATGATTTCCTATATTGTTTCAATCTTTTATCATAAGATTATTCTTTATATTATATTCGGAAAAGACAAATCGATATCATAAAATCGGGAACATTGTGTTAAATATTCATAATCAACTGGGTTTATAAGGATTTTAGTAACAAAACGATTA
>CAYWTD010000051.1:0-1916 GCA_964461185.1 uncultured Candidatus Saccharibacteria bacterium
TTTATCTTTCCTGATAGGATCTATTAATAAAACAATAGTGAGAGCCTTGTGGGGTAACTTTAATTCCCTATTTAAAGACATATTCACCATTACGCAGGTTCAAACTAATTGAAAAGCTAAAAAAGATTATTTCAAAATAATATCACTCGAGAAATCGGAAAAATCTATTGATCATAAAAACAAAGATAGTTTTATTTACATAAAATCTACTTGCATATAAACCAAGTAATGTTCATAATAGTCTAAATGGAAAAACCAACAATACACTTTTCAGAAAGAGATCCGGACAACGAGTTGGCTAGAATACTTGCTCAACACCCGACTTTGTTGAATAAAATTTTGTTTAATTTATTAAAAAGGGGCGATGAGGCGATCAGTGACGCCGTTGGTGGAAATATTGGAGAAGGAAATGCTGCAAAAGTTTTCTTTATTGGAAGAAACCCAGGCTACTGTGTGAAAATAATGAAACCAGACATGAATAAGGACTTTGTAAAAATACCCCTGGAGATGGAGTTCGAACTACAAGATGAAGCATACTATTTATCAGAGAAACCATTTGTTCCAAAACCAAAGGTGTGGAGTGAAGATGACGGTAGTGGTAAAGAAACAGAGCTGTTAATAATGGAAAGAGTTATCGGGCCGTCACTTCAAGATGTTCTGGAAAAGAAAGTGCCATTGCCAGAATCTTTTGATTTTCAACTTTTTTTTAGTGAACTAAGAAGACAAATTGACTTATTACACGAACATAACATACATCACAGAGATCTACATGAGGGCAACGTAATGATAGACCAGGAATCGGGAGAACCACGAGTAATTGATTTTGGAACCGCATACAAAACATGGGGCGAAGATGATGATCCATACGTTTTTCATGGTCTGGGAAATACTACACGTAAAGTCAGAAGTGATATGAGTTCAATTAAATTATTAAAGGATTTAATGACCAAATATTGCCAAAGTGAGGGATTAGTGGTATAAATTAACAAGAAAGGAAAATCACAAAATGAAAATAGGAATATCAAAAAGGGACAAAATTGTCTATGACAATATTGCAGACGAAATGCTTGCAAATGATCTGCCCATCAAGGATACCCCGGATGGATTCAAGTGTGTCCTCCACGAAAGTGACGCATATTTGGAAAGAGCAAGCACGGTGGGTAAAATATTCTACTCTTTCGAATGGAAAGGCGCCGTCTTCCACCTTTCCTTTGATTAATCAATTCATTGCTTGCTTTAAAGCCCCGACCATAATCGGGGCTTTATTTTTATATATCATTAATAAAACACGAGGAGCAGCGCGTTGCTGTTTTTATAGATACACAGAATAAACACGCTTTCCCCTATCCCACACAGATTCAAACTCAAATTACTTAACTGAATGTACTTAACATTTTTGTTATAATTATTGTAATGGCATTTAATATACAAATATCCAAAGACACAGAATTAGACATTTGTTTTGCGAAAGCAATGAATGAATTGGAAACTTTTTATGGTTTCAAGTGGAAAGGTAAAAAACCTAAAATTTTTATTTTTCCAGACAGAAATACCGCGAGCAGTTTATTCGAAAGAAAGGTTCCTGACTGGTCCTCGGGATGGGTTCGTGATAAAGATATATGTCTTTTAGATTATTCTGTAATAAAAAAAGAAAATAAAGGGTATCCTAAAGATAAATATACCGACGGAGTCAAACATGAGTTAGCACACTCTTTTTATCTTGTCATGTCCAAAAATACTGTTGGTCCAAAATGGTTATGGGAAGGTGTCGCAGTTTATTTAGAAAAAATAAATAAAAAAGAAACTGATGTCTCTAAACTTAAGAATTATAGATTTCACACTTTTCTAAAGTTTTATAACAAACACAAAATAGGAGATGTAAGCGTTTATCATGAATCAGCTTATATTGTTGATAT
>CAYWTD010000052.1:0-1735 GCA_964461185.1 uncultured Candidatus Saccharibacteria bacterium
TAGAATCTGGAAAATTAAAAGCTTCTAAGATAGGTGTTTGGAGAATTAAGGAGTCTGATGTCCATCTGTTTTTAGAGGAAACTAGTAATAAAAAAGTTAAATAATATGCAAAAAGAAGCAAGTGCAAGAATAAAAATAAATAAATTACTTGAAGAAGCTGGCTGGAGATTTTTTGATAATGAGATGGGGTTAGCTAATATTTCTCTTGAGCCTAATGTAAAGCTTACTAAAAAAGACATTGACGCATTCGGTGAGGATTTTGAGTCTGTAAAGAATGGTTTTATTGACTTTCTTTTGTTTGATGAAAAGGGTTTCCCGTTTGTTATTTTAGAGGCCAAAAAAGAAGATAAAAATCCCTTAGATGGAAAGGAACAAGCAAGAAAATATGCCCACACAGAAAATGTTCGTTTTGTAATTCTTTCTAATGGAAATCTGCATTACTTTTGGGATTTAGAAAGAGGTGATCCGGAAATTATTACAGAATTTCCAACATTGGAATCATTAAAACACAGGCAAGGGTTTAAGCCTGATAATCAGCGTTTAGCAGACGAGGATGTTAATGATGATTATATTGCTATTACACAGAACCCTAATTTTAAGGATGATCCGCGTTACCAAAAAATTGAAACTCGTGAACAGTATCTTTGGGATGAAAATCTAAGAATATTACGCCCTTATCAACTCAAAGCAATTCATGCTTTGCAAAAATCAGCTGAAGCGGGTAATGACAGATTTCTTTTTGAAATGGCTACAGGAACAGGTAAAACTTTAATTTCTGCTGCTGTTATTAAGCTCTTTCTGCGAACAGGTAATGCAAAAAGAATTTTGTTTTTAGTGGATCGTTTGGAATTAGAAGATCAGGCTCATAAAAACTTTGTTCAATACTTAAGTAATGACTTTACTTCAGTTATTTATAAACAAAATCGTGATGACTGGAAAAAAGCAGAGGTTGTCATTTCCACAGTCCAAAGTCTTTCGGCTCAAGATAAATACAAGAAGTTATTTTCACCAACTGATTTTGATTTAATTATAGCCGATGAATCGCATCGTGCTATCGGTGGAAATTCACGTGCAGTTTTTGAATATTTTATAGGTTATAAACTAGGATTAACAGCTACTCCAAAGAATTATTTAAAAAATATTAATTCGGAAAAACTATCTCAAAAAGATCCACGTGCTTGGGAAAGAAGGCAACTTTTGGATACCTATGTAACTTTTGGTTGTAAAAACGGAGAGCCGACTTTTCGTTTTAGTTTACTTGATGGGGTAAAAGACGGATTTTTGATCAACCCTGTTGTTTCAGATGCGCGAACTGATATTACAACAGAATTGTTATCGGAAAAAGGTTATACTGTTATGGTTGACGACGAAGAAGGAGGAGAAAGCGAAGAAACATTTTTTCATAAAGATTTTGAAAAGAAATTTTTTTCTGAAAAAACAAATCGCGTATTTTGCCAAACATTTATTGAAAACGCTTTTAAAGATCCAATAAGTGGAGAAATTGGCAAAAGTATTATATTTTGCGTCAGTCAAAAGCACGCTTCCAAAATAACGCAAATGCTCAACCAAATGGCGAGCCAGCTTTGGCCTGACAAATATAATTCTGATTTTGCCGTGCAAATCACCTCAAATATTGCGGATAGCCAGCAATTTACAATCAATTTCGCAAACAATAACTTGAACGGACACACCAAGTTTTTGGAAAACTACAAATCCAGCAAAACGAGGGTTTGCG
>CAYWTD010000053.1:0-1727 GCA_964461185.1 uncultured Candidatus Saccharibacteria bacterium
GCAATATTATACAATATGTCATATTTTTTTTGCAAGTACCTAAAAATCCCTTATATAACAAGCATATTTATATATTTACTAAAAAGTCTTGCCAAAAATATTCCTACTGGTTTAAAATATTCTATGGTCGAATATTAGTAGCTTATTAACAATAAAAACACTATGAATAAAAAGGATTTAATGCCATTTGAATCAGAACATAATCTTTTTTCACTTCGTGATGCTATGAATCATCTTTTTGATGAATCAGTTTGGGCACCATTTAATAGAAGTATAGTAAATAATTTTTCGAGAGATATTGTTGGTTTTCCAAAAGTAGACATTACTGAAACAGAAAAGGAGATTATTGTTACTGCTAATGTTCCGGGAGTATCGCCAGAAGATATTTCTGTTGAAGTATCAGATAAAATATTATCAATTTCTGGACAAATAAATAAAGAGCATAAAGAAGAAAGTAAAGATAAGAAGTATTATCGTTTTGAACGAGAAAGTGGTAGCTTCTCTCGAAGTTTTTCGTTACCAACAAAGGTAGATGAAAAAAATATTGAAGCAGAGACTAAAAATGGTGTTCTCTTGGTTAAATTACCAAAAATTAAAGAAGAGAAGAAAAAGATACAAGTTAAAGTAAAATAAAAGAAAACCCCCAATAAGGGGCTTTCTTTTTAAAAATAATACTTTACTTTAGTTTACATTTGCTCCGTCTAGTAGACAGCGTTCGAACCTGTGTGATGAGAAGTAGGGAATATCGTCTGATCCAGAGTATTCCAATTATTGTTTAATCTGGTTTTAATTGTTTTTTAGACATCTAACCGATAAACCACTCCCAGAAAAAGAAGATCGTTCTATCAATGAATTATTTAAAAATAAACTACGTGTAAAAAAATTATTTTCTGTATCTGATGATGATGTCCAAAGTCTTTCAATGGTCTTAACTCCATAAAAAGCGGCCCCAGAAGCGTCAAGGCTGCCAGCTAACAGTGCTTTAAAATTTGAGGTACCACAAGGAGTTCTCCCTTGACAAAGTCCACTATCCTTCAATTGATCACCCTGATCTGTTCCGCGATTTCCGGTATTGTTGACCTCACTTAATAGCATCCCCAAATAAATTTCCAGTGTTTTGAAATCAGTATCACTCGGAACATGCCATCCTGATGGGCAAATACCTTGAGCGCCTTCAGATGTAGAATAATTCATCATTTCACTATGTTTATAATAACCACCAAGTATCTCACAATTCGATTCTAGATTGGCATAACAATATTTTTCAACAATATTATCGTTTGAAGGAAGAAAACCCTGGTTTCTCATAATTCCAACATTTATATTTTTTTGCATCCAACACTGATCCCCGATAACTACCGTTGGATATTGTTGATCATTTCTTGTATCTATAAAAATATCACCACATGCCCAAGTTTCTTCTTCCTCCTCATCATCACCTCCGCCACCATCATCATTCAACGCATCAGTTGATATTCCCAACACTACACCATCTAATCCTTGTTCATTAGAACCAGGGGCTGTCATAGCAATTTTCTTTGTACCGGTATTTAATGAAATTTTATAGTTTCCACCACCTGGATTTTGTGGTAATGCCGAAAGATAGGTTGGAACAAGAGAATCTTCAAGATTTACACAACTACAACTTGAACTAGGTACGCTACAACCGCCTGTATAACAAATATCAGTTAGCTCATCTGGTATAAAAGGGGGTGCTTCTGGTGGCC
>CAYWTD010000054.1:0-1707 GCA_964461185.1 uncultured Candidatus Saccharibacteria bacterium
CCGCAGCATCCATACATCTTCTGTTTCGTCAATTAAGGAAGGACCGCTTGACCTGCCGGAAAGCAGCAGGTTGACAAACCTTACGGCATCTGTACTGTTGCTCTTGAAGACCGCGTAGTCGGCCGGAGTCCCTGTGATATTGGCTTTCTTGTCAACAGAGGTGACAGGTACTGTTTTGCCGTCGAACAGGTCCGGTGACCTCTTCCGTAGTCATGCTGACCTTTGCCCCGTACCGCATGGTGAATTCAAGGGTCCTGTAGGCCTCCGCCACATTAAACTGGTTCTCCGGCGTACCGGGGATCACCAGATAGTCCGGGAAGAAGGGAAGCTTTCCGCCCTGGCCGTCATCCTTTCTGGCCCTGCCTACGTATTTCCCGACGCCGTTTACTACATCAATGAAATACTTATCTGCGGCTTCTGCGTCAATATTATTAACTCCCCGCAGTTTGAACTGAAGCTTGTTCATAATGGTGCTCTTGCGCAAGCTGGCGTATTTGTTGTCCACCTCATGGCTGTCTTTTCCGTCAATGCTTCCGTTTAAAGGATTCCCCTCATAATACGCGGTTTCTCCGTGCAGCAGCGCGTTCAGCATCCCGTAATTGATGGCATTTCCTGCTTCGAAACCATCCGTGTTGGAGTGAGGTAATTCGATGGTCCACCCCATGCATCCGAAGAGCATGGCAAACATGGGTCCGTAGACATTGCCTCCGTCATCCCAGCCTGTCGACATGGAATCCCAGGGCAGGTGGAAACGGTTGTAACCGGTGCTTCCGGTCAGCGCTTTGCCCCCGTAATAAGCCAGCTGTATCATATTGTTCAGCGTCAGTTCAGCGTAAGATCAGGCTCATAGTTCTGGCTGTGAGGTGCTGTACAGGGCTCGATGAGCATCTGGGAAACATACCCGTGCCATTCCAGCATGACGAGGGGATCCCATTTGGCAATATCTTCAGTCAGCGCTATAGCCTCCGGCTGGGTTGCATAGACGGTGTCGCGATTCAGGTCAAGGCCGTACCTGTTGGTCCTCCGCATGGCTGCCTTCCCGTCAGGATTGCTGCACAAGGTGTTGACCATTATAAACTTGTCAAGTACCTCACCTGTGTCTAAAGTCATGGGGATCCTCCTCGAATGTATTGTAATGGATCGTTTTTCCTTCTTTTCCGCCATCGATCATTTCCGTTATCAGATGGTTCATGCTGTCCGTTCCTGATATTTCATCGGAATGGACATTATTCTGGTAGAAGGGGATAACAAAATCGATGTCCTCAGGATCTACAAAAGTATATTTATCGATCAAAGACTGCGGATTATCGTTCATCTTATCTTTGAACCCGCCGGGCTTCAGATAGTCGTTAACGGTATCCGCGTCTTTCGCAACGACAACGTTCCATATGGGATTGAACTGTGCATAATTGTTGAAGTCCTGATTGGCCTCACTGTAATTATCCGTGAGACCATATCCCAGTATGCTTACCTCAACGTATACACCGTCACCCTCTTCAAATTCACCGTTTTCATTCATTACTACTGTTCCTGCCGCTAATACGCCGGTAGGCTTATCATCCACATCTGCCTTTTCTCCATTGATGGCATAAATAAGATCCTGACAGAATTCATTGATTTCTGTCCAGGAATGATACCCGTCATAGTGACCGATATGCAGATCAGTGGATGCCAGAGTCTGCTCGCCGGCTACAGCTTCAAGGGCAT
>CAYWTD010000055.1:0-1689 GCA_964461185.1 uncultured Candidatus Saccharibacteria bacterium
TTTTTGTTGCCGATTTCGGAGCACGTCACTGTCAAACCACGATGAAGTTTGAAGCAAGCCACAGACGTTGATTTTGGCACTATCTCGGCAATAAAATATACCGCATGTTACCAACTGGGCATTTTTGTCCATCAATGGTTTGAGATCATTTTCCAATTCAGTCATTCCGTTTCTCTGTTTTAAAAGATTTAGTTTTTTAGTGTCAGCAAAGTCAACGTTGGCAAACAAACAGCATGTTTTGGCTTTAGCGAAAGACTGTGTGAACCGCTTATACGGTGTTTTTCATTGATTAAAGCCTATTCGTTTAAGATTATTCTTTTTTAAACTCTCTGCATTACACCAAGTCAATATTTCATCATGTGTTGGTTTTGCACCATGTAGTATTTCATGCATTTCTATTTTCTTTACAATATTATCAATTTGACCACCTGAGAATGGATATTCTTTTGCTAAGTAAGAAATGTCATAACTATCAGAATCAGAAAGTTTTGATTTCCAAATTTTAGCAAGGGTTTTTGTGCTAGGCTTGTTAAGCTCAATTTTATACAAAAAACGACGCTCAAAAGCTGGGTCAAGGTTACTAACCAGATTTGTCGTCGCAATACATATTCCAGTAAACTTTTCAAACTCTTCTAGTAGTATATTCTGTATAGCATTTTCTGTTTGGGCAACAGTACTTGACGATGCATCTTTCCGTTTTGAAATAATTGCATCAGCTTCGTTAAAAAGTAAAATCGGCTTTATTTTACATCTTTTTGCATATTGCTCATAATTTGTAAAAATCTTTTTGATTTGTTTTTCACTCTCACCAAACCACATTGATTTTGATTGGCTTATATCTACCTGAATTACTTCTCTATTAGTTTGTTTCGCAAATTGAAAAACAGATTCTGTTTTTCCAGTACCGGGGTAACCATGTAACAATGTAATTACTCCGATTGGCAAAGCTTTTTCTGACATTCGTTTTTGAATATTAGAAAAGTTATCTTCTTCTAAAATTTGGCGTAGCATAGCCATTTGAGAGGCATCTTCATCGTTGTAAAATAACGGTTTACTTTTTATTGCTGAAGGAGAAATGCTGTAATTATTCTTTTGTTTGTTAGGTAATTCCATACCACAATCAAATAGTAATTGTTGTGATGTTTCTGTTAATCTCATATTTACTCCTGAAAATAAGAGGGATACAGTGAGTATCCCATCTTTTAGTCTTTAATCTTCTGTCTTTTCTTCTTGAGATTCAGCAGTTGTTTCTTCTGTCTCTTCATTTTTAACTTCGGTAGTAGGTTCCTCTATTTGTTCTTCTTGAGGTTTACTATCAACTTTTTCTGTAGCTACCTTTTTAGATTCAGTTAATTCAGCGGCTAAGACGTCATCCCAGCGAGATAATTTATTAGTTTCGACAATTTCATCAATGTCTTCTTTAGTTAAAGTTTCAACTTCTAATAAGTAATGAGCAATCGTTCTCAACAACTCGATGTTCTTTTCAATCAGAACTTTTGCTTTGTCATAACAATCATGAATGATACCTCTAACTTCTTTGTCAATCTCAGTAGCGATTTGTTCGGAGAAGTTTTTGGACTTACCGTAATCTCTACCTAAGAAGACTGTATCTGTATCTTTTTCATAAGTGATAGGACCTAAGCGTTCACTCATACCATATTCAGTTATCATTGCTCTAGCAATAGCAGT
>CAYWTD010000056.1:0-1546 GCA_964461185.1 uncultured Candidatus Saccharibacteria bacterium
TTGAAAATAAAAAATCACCGCGCGGTCTGCGGTGATTTAATTCTGTTCTCGATTGGCCGGTGGGCGCTAGCTCCAACGAATATCTTACGTGAGTGCGATACACCGACCAATCCAAAACAGAATTCTATAATGAGTATAACAAAATTTATAAAATAGGAGCAATTAGTGATTAAACAAAAATGTGAATATTTTGTTTATCTGTTTTTAGAAAAAATTTATCTCCATAAATGCAAATCCCCGCCGAAGCGGGGACTTACACAGATATTCGTTCGTGGGGCTATTCGCCCACACTCACAAAAATAGTATAGCAGATATTTATAAAAAGCGCAAGTCCTGTGGATAAATGATTTTCCCCAACCCTAAATCGTGTCGGCTTCGATACCTTTTTTTAACCTTAACAGTTCAACTGTGTGTTGCGGAAATTTAGAAATTGCAGTATCCAAAACACCAAGAGATTCTTCTTTCTTGCCCATCTTGTAGTATAGTGCGGAAAATGAAACATAATTTTGAATGTTGTCTGGCTTTAAGTCGATAAAGTATTCAAATAATTTTATAACTTTTTCTGTATCATTTTCATTTATTGCATCATCCACAATTTTTGCAAACAACTGTTTGTCCACCATAGAAACAATTTTGGCGTACTCAAGCCATATGTCATCTTTATTTTTATCTAAATAATATGTTTCAGCCGCTAAATCAAGTGCTTTTTGTTTTTGATCAAATTTTAAATATGCACGAATAAGTGGAATTCTCACAGCTTGTTTATTTGGTGAAAGTTTTATTGTTTCTAATAACCACTTTTCAGTATTAATTTCATCCCCCAATAAAGAATAAAAACTTCCTAATAAATAAGTAAACCTTGAATCGCCTTTTGATTCGTCAATTTGTTTTTCCAGTTCAGAAATTATTTTCGTAATAAATTTTTCTTTAATTTCGTCGACATTTTCATCCTGTATATTTGAAATTACATCGGCGTATGACATCAATATTTGTTGACGAATTTCCGCGTTTCCAAAAGTATTTCGTGAAATGGCTCTTTCAAATAATTCTAGGTTTTTATCTAACCCTTCTTGACCATAATAATATGTATGAGAAACGGATCCGTCCGAAGAACGAATCTCTCTGATAATTTTCATGGCGTCATTCATTTCAGTGCCGGCTTTATAACTTTGAAAATTTACAGAATAAATAACAAAAGGAATTGCTAAAATAAAAATTCCAAGCAAATATTTTTTATGACGAATATTAATTTCTTCGGAAATTGCCTCAATTTCAAAACTGTTTTGTGAATGAATATAGGCCAAAACAAGGAAAAATAATATATAACTTATTATTTGATCAAAAATAAAGAAGTTGTGAATAAAATAAGCCGCCAACAAACCTGTTAGAATATTTTTGTCTAAATTGTTAAATGTTGTCTTGTTTTTCCAAATTAAATAAATTGCGGAAATTAAAATTAACAAATAAAATATCAGGCCAAAAATCCCACCAGCAATCAACCAATCAAATATTATATTGTGTGCACGATCAAAACAAGATTCGTTTC